>JANNWA010000599.1:0-35108 GCA_031408275.1 Pseudomonadota bacterium | reverse complement strand
CGGAGAAGGACTTCGCGCGGTTTCTCCGCGTCCAGTTCACCCCCACGCTGCTCTTCCTCGACGAGAAGGGCGGGGTGGTCCTGCGCCTGAACGGCTACTACCCTCCGCACCGCCTCGAGCCCGCGCTCGACTACGTGGCGGGGCGGATGGAAACGAAATTGCAGTTCGCGGAGTACGTGAAGCGCTTTCCACGGGAACCCGCCGACGCGAATCTCCACGACCAGCCGTTCTTCGGCAAGCCTCCCCACGACCTGCGCCGCAAGCGCGGCGCGAAGCCCCTTGCCGTTATTTTCGAGACGCCGTTTTGCTCGGGTTGCGACGAGTTGCACAAGGAGGGCTTTGCGCGAGCCGAAGTGAAAGCCGAGCTCGCCAAATTCGACATCGTCCGCTATTCGCTTTTCGAAACCACGACGGTCACCGCACCCGACGGAAAAGCGATGCCCGCGGACCGGTGGGCCCGAAGCCTGAAGATCGCGTATACGCCGAGCATCGTGTTCTTCGGCACGGACGGCCGCGAGGCGTTCAGGAGCGAGGCCTATATGCGTCCGTTCCACCTCGCCGGCTCGTTCGCCTACGTCTCCTCGGGCGCCTACCGCAGCGAGCCTTCGTTCCAGCGTTTCCTGCAGGCGCGTACGGAACGCGCGCGCCAGCAAGGCCAGGCCGTCGATCTCTGGAAGTGACGAGTGGGGCGCCCCGCGCGGCGTGCGGCCCGGAAGTTGCGCCGGCTGCCGGTTGCGGTCGATAATGCCACCCCCATGAAACATCTCGACCCCAGGCAGGCCCACGAGCTTCTGCAGAAGCATGCGGACGCCCTGTTCATCGACTGCCGCAGCGAAATGGAGTACCTGTTCGTCGGGCATCCCGTCGGCGCGCTGCATGTGGCCTGGAACGACGGACCGGACTGGGAGGTCAACCCGCACTTCGTCGGTCAGGTGAAGAAGCTGGCGGGCACCGACCACGCCACGCGCCCCATCGTACTCATCTGCCGCAGCGGCAACCGCTCGCGCGAGGCCGGTGAAACGCTCGAGCGGCACGGCCTCAAGAGCATCTACAACGTCGAGCACGGTTTCGAAGGCGAGTTGAACGACAAGCACCAGCGCAGTTCGCTGGCCGGCTGGCGCCAGGCGGGCCTGCCCTGGGAGCAGTGCTGAACCGGGCTGCGCGCCTTTAGACTGGGCGCGGAGTGTATCGGTACCGATACGCAAACTGGCACGCCAGCGGCTCCAGCAGCGGAGATCAGGATGCCAATTCTCTCAATTTCTGGTTCTTGGAGGCGTGTCGACCGCCTTGTCTATCAGCCTCTTCACGAGCAGCACCATCTCCGGGGCCTCGATGTCCATCATCTGCTCGATCACCCATTTGTTGTCGCCGCTGGCTGTCGGATCGGACACCATGGCATCGGACACCTTGGCGGAGAAGTAGCTCAGGCAGGGATAGTCCGGTTCCGCGCCGGGATAATCGAACCGGGCGTAGTCCGCGAAGCGGGCGTTGAGAAGGTCGATGAAAGGCTTGCGGTAGTCGCCCGGCCCGAGCAGGTCCTGCTGGTTGTTTTCCATGGTCGCCGCCAGGTGGCGCACAGTTTCTCCGATCAGCGTGGCGCGGTCGGCCTCGGCCAATTTTCCGTATACGGAGCGATCGGCGAGCTGGACGAGGAATGCGATGAACTCGGTGAGAACGGTCGTCACCATCCGGTCCGAGCCGAAGCGGAAACCCTCTTTCTCCATGTGCTTGAAGACCTCGAGCGCGATCTTCCAGACATTCGCGCCTAGGATGCCGGCAAGCTCGGGCAGCGTGCGCGCACCCTTCTTGCGCCAGCGGGTCTTGACGAGCGCCACGGTGGGGCGGCTGCTGCTGATGATGGCCATGGCTTCGCTTCGCGCGTACTCTAGAGTGGGTGCGTGAGGATACCAGCGGCAGGAGGAATAAGCGGACGCGGGAAGCCGGTGAAGTCGTTAAAATATGCGCGTCCTAAAAACAGCTTCATGACCCGCCGGAGAAAATGATGTCAGGACTGGATATGGAGATGGCCAGCGGGATTGCCGCGTTCGAGGCCAAGGAGTTCGCCCGTGCGATGCAGCTGCTGCAGCCGCTCGCCGAATCGGGCGATCCCCAGGCGCAATACCGTGTCGCGATCATGGCCCAGGTCGGCCTCGGCATGGTGAAGGACTGCGCCACTGCCGTCCGGTGGATGAGTGCCGCTGCCGAACAGGGTTTCGCGCTCGCCCAGCACGGCCTTGGGTTCATGTATTTCCAGGGCGAGTGCACCAGGACGGATGCGGCCGAAGCCGCGAAGTGGTTCAGGCTCGCGGCCGGTCAGGGCATGGCGGGCTCGCAGGCGACGCTGGCGATGATGTACGAGAAGGGCGTGGGCGTTGAGCGGGACGCCGCCGAGGCCGGAAAATGGCGCGAGTTGTCCGAGAAATCCTCCTGACATGCGGTTCAAGGTGGTTGTCGGCGAGCACGTCTATGCGGTGGACGTACCGGAGGATCTCCTGCAGGAGGCCGGTGAGTTCCATGCCCGGCTTGACCGCGACATGGATCGGGGCAGGCAGATGAGCCGCGAGTTCGTCGCGCAGCCGGACCGGCTGCAGCGCTGCCAGATCGTCGCCGAGAAACTGCTCACCAGCCTGAACAACGGAAACGAAGCGAGCGCCATGCTGATGGCAGGGTATATCGCGGTGCGCATGCCAGGGGCCATCGGGGTCGACATCGACGACACCGGCGAGATGCAGAACACCGAACTGCTGTTCTGCTAGCGCATGACGTTTGCCGGCGGCAGGCTCCGAGAGGTCAAGCCCTTCAGTTTCATCTACGAGGTGGCGCAAGCGCTCCCGGCCGACGTATGCCTGGAGGCAATCCGGCGCTTCGAATCCCTCACCGACCAGCAGTATGCCGGGCGCATCGGCGAGGGCGCGCAGGAAGCGCCCGAGGTCAAGCGCTCGACCGACCTGCGCATCAGCGGGCGGGAGGACTGGCGCGACATCGACCAGACGCTGGCGCGGCAACTCGTGTCGGCGGTCAGGGCGCTCGCCGGCGAGTTCCCGTTCTTCGCCGCGAATTCCTTCAAGGACGTCGGCTACAACTTGCAGCGAACCCTGCCGGGCGAGTTTTATCATTGGCATGTGGACACGGGGCCGGGCGAGCTCAGCCAGCGCCAGCTGGTGGCGATCTGGTACCTGAACGACGTCCCAGGGCCGGGTGGCGAAACCGAGTTTCCGCTGCAGCAGGTCGCGCTTCGGCCGGCGCAGGGAAAGTTGGTGCTGTTCCCGCCGTTCTGGACCCATGTGCATCGCGGCGTAACGCTGCAGGCGGGCGTCAAGTACATTGTCACTACTTGGATCAGTTTCGCCTGAGCGGGCGTGCCTATGCTTCTTGCCATTCCCGGCGTACTCAAGCCCGACGAGCTGCAGCTCGCGCGCGCCTGGCTCGCGGACGTCCCGTTCGTCGATGGCCGGTTGTCGGCCGGCGCCGCTGCGCGGCGCGTCAAGAGCAACCAGGAGGTGGAGGGCGGCGCGCCCGACCTGGAGCGGCTCAATCGCCTCGTCATGGGAAACCTCGTGCGACACCCCGTCTATCGGGCGGGTGCGCTCCCGTTGCATGTGGCGAGCCCGTTCTATGCGCGCTACCGGCCCGGCATGGCCTACGGCGATCACCTCGACGATCCCATCATGGGGACGCAAGGCGTGATGTACCGCTCGGACATCGCCATCACGGTTTTTCTGAATGCGCCCTCGGAGTACGACGGGGGCGAGCTGATCATCCGCGCGCCGGGCGGCGACCGGACGGTGAAGTCGGAGGCGGGCGACGCGGTGCTTTATCCGGCGAGCAGCATCCACCAGGTCAGTCCGGTTACGCGCGGCGAACGCCTGGTGGCGGTAACATGGTTGCAGAGTCTGGTGCGCGATCCTGCGCGGCGCGAACTGCTCTTCGGGCTCAACATGGCGCGCGAGAAGCTCCTGCAAAGCGCGCCCGACGCGCCCGAGACAGTGCAGGTGAACGCCGCCTACATGAATCTGGTTCGCATGTGGTCGGATATTTGAGGCGTGGCCATGGCTGATACGGAGATTTCAATGGAGGCGCGGATCCTGCAGGCGGTTAAGCTGACGCTCGCCGGCGTGATCAGGGACACCGCCACGCCGCAGGGCATGCGCCACCCGCTGTCGGATGCCACCATCCAGGACCTGCGCCAGTGCCTGGCGCTCATCAGCGCGCGCGAGCGCGAGCTTGCCGCGGCCTCGGGCCGGCCGGCCGGCGAGCGGCCGCGATTCAGCGATGAGCCGCGGGGCGAGAAGAACGCGGACAAGGTGATCCGCTTCCATACGAAGAAGCCCCCGGACGAAGTCCAGGGCTAGGCCGGGAAAGGCGACCGATGGACCAGAACAGCTGCAGCGCCCTCGAACCCTACGCCTTGCAGGTGCTCGGCGACAGCATGGAGCCCGAGTTCGCCGACGGTTGCGTCGTCATCGTCGATCCCGGCCAGGCGCCGCGCGATGGGGCGTACGTGATCGTGGAGTTCGCCGGCGATGTCTTCTTCCGCCAGCTCGTCTTCGAGGGCGAGCGGCGTTTCCTCAAGCCCCTCAATCCGAAGTACGGCAGCTTCGAACTCACCCCGCCCTATGTCATCCGGGGCGGGGTGGTCCAGCAGGCGGGGCGCAGGCGCTCGCAGCGCAGGCACTACGCCTAGGCCGGTTCAGTACCCGCCCTTGCGCATGCTTTCCGGGAGTCCGGCGATCATGCCCGCCTGCTTGGAGGGGTTGCCCGGAAACAGGTCGAACAGCGTCTTGTTGTCGACTTTGCGCTCCGGCCATTTTTCCTGCATGGCCTTGAGCATGGCGCGGTTGTTCGGCTGCTCGCCGTTGCGGTTGATATAGGCGTCGCGCAGGTATTCGATCACGTCCCAGTGATCCTGCGTGAGGGTCAGGCCTTCCGATGCGGCAATTGCCTCGCCGACTTCCCTGTCCCAGTCGTCGTGCGACACAAGGTAGCCGTTGTCGGTCGTTTCAAGCACCTTCCCGTTGATTTCGTATGCCATTGGGTCCTCGTCTAGGAAAAATCCGCCCTGTGATTCAGGTCGTCGATATTCTTGTGGGGTATGAACAGGCCGAAGCCCAGTTTGCGCTCCGCCCCAAGGCCGTGCTGCTGCAGCACCAGCGACTGCTCGCGCGTCAGGCCCGCGAGCATGAGGCTGCGTGCGAGATAAGTGCGCTCCGGCGTCGCGACTATCGTGCTGCGGCCGCATACCAGCCTGGCGTCCCGGATGCCGAGCGCGCCGAGCAGGTCCTCGGCCGCCGACAGGAATTCGGCTTCGTCGCCGGCCGCCGGGAGGATCACTCCGCGCGAGAACAGGGTGGTGATGCGCGACAGCGGCTTCACGGCGAGGCTGTCTACGCGCAATGGCCACCCAGCCACTTCCAGCGTGCGTCCGATCAGCTCTGCCGCAGCATCGACGCGGTGCCCGGGCAGGCGCAACGTGAGCTTCGTCCGTTGCGACAGTTGAAGCAGGGCATCGGGCAACTCGGGGCGCATCCAGCCGCTCCCGGAGCCGGCGCCGTGGATGAGGTGCAGGCCCGCGAGCGGTTCCGCTGCGAACCACGGCAGCGCGTCCTGGATCGCCTGCGACAGGGCGTGGGCATGGTCGACCGGCAGGCAGCGGCACGCAATGCCGAACATCGCGTCCACGATGTCTCCGGGAGCGGGTCGGGCGGCGGTGTCCTGTCCCGTGGCCATTCGGTTCAGTCCGCCGGAAGGGCCGCCTGCAGGGCCTCGCGGTCGAACCACCAGTCGTCCTGCACCAGCACGTCCACGACGTTGCGCAGGCGCGGCAGGAACAGCCCCGGGTCGTTGAGCTCCATGCGCTCGATCCAGCGGTTGAAGTCCTCCTGTCCCGCCACGCCGCTGTGGCGGCGCGCCACCGTGGCGAGCACCTGGCTGGCGTAGATCAGCAGGTGTTCGCGCTGGGGCTCCCGGGCGCGCATGTCCACGAGGTAGTACGCCGTGACCGCGGCCACGGCTGCGCCGTCCGCGTCCGGCGGCGTTTCGTCGACCACGTGCTGCAGCAGCGCCACGCTCAGTTCCGGATCGATCGGGTAGGTCACCGCAAGCCAGATCCCCTGGCCGAGTGCGGCGAGGGACTCCGGCTGGTCGGACAGGAACAGGATGTCGCACGCCTGCGCCGCGCCTTCCCAGGCCCGGCTCTCCAGATACAGGTCCACGGCCTCGCGCGCCATCGTCCAGGCTTCAGTCCGCAATTCGAGCCTGACGAGGGCGCGGCCAAGCTGCAACAGCAGGTCCGCGCGGCGCAGCGGGTCGGCCGCGGGGGAAAGCCCGCCGAGCTGCTCGCGCAGGTCCGCGACCAGGCGCTTCAGCATGCCGGTCGATTCCCTGGCGTCCTCGCTGCTGTCGGCATTGCCGACCATGCGGTCTTCCTTGATGTACTTGAGCGGGATGTATTGCATGGAATGGCGTTTTTCCGTCCTGTTTTGAGCGGGGTCGCGTCAGTGGGCCGCGACGCGGTCGGAATAGCGTGCCCGGTAGACGAGCCGCGTCCGGCCGGGTTCATCGGTGTAGGCGCCGCGATTGTGCAGGACGTTGTTGCAGACCAAGCCCTGCCCGCCCTCGAGCCGGAGTGCGAACACATGCGGCGAGTCCGCGTCCAGGATCCGGTTCAGGAACGCCACCGCGGCCCGCGTGGTGTCGTCCGCGCGCCACTCGATGCTGCGGGTGCGCGCCGTGAAGCGCATATGCAGCGCGCCGCGATCGATCGAAAACACCGGGCCGGTGCAGGCAGGGCGGATTTCGGCGCCATTCGCGACATTGGCGGGAATGGTCATGGCATCCGGCGCCTCGAGCGCCCTGACGTACCCGGGGTCCGCGTCGCGCAGCAGGATGTAGGCGATTTCAGGATCGAGCAGGCGGTTCTCGCCGCCCCCCGCGGCGGGCCGCACGCAATGCAGGATGAACGCGCGGATGCGTTCCTGCGGGCTGTTGTAGTAACCGTCCGTATGCCACAGCAGGCGCTGGTTGGAGTACGGAATGTAGCCTGCGGAGGATTTCTCCGGCGCCGCCTGCAGCGAACTGATGCCGTCCTCGTCGGCGAGCATGTTGGCATGCAGGTGCGTGAGGCCAAGGCGCTCGCCCAAGCGACGCGGAATGCCCTTGTCGGACACGGCGGCAAGAGGGCTCGCGTAGACGGCCATGTTCGCGCTCGCGCAGATCCTGCGGATTTCGCCGGCCTCGGAATCGGTCGGATCGAGCGGGTTGCGCACCTCCACTATCAGGTCCTCGGCGCGGCGCGGGTAACGCGCGAGCTTGCGCTCGCGCCAGCGCAGGTAGTCCTGCGGGCGATCGAGTGCAAACGGCTGGTCGATGTGGTTGGGCAGGGGTGCGTTCAAGGTACGCAGGCCGGAGCAGCAGGAAATTTAGGGAACAGAACATACCGCATCGGCGCCATGCGGCGCACGCTTGCGGGGTCCAGCGGTCCATCCGGCAGGACCACGCTGGTCCGCGGACGTAGTCTGCACAACCGATTGAAAAGCAACGCTGTTTGCCAGCTGCACCGGTCCCGTATATCTCCAAGTGGATAGATTGCTGCAGTGCAGGCCCCTCCCAAAGACCCCTTAGGCCGCATGAGCGTGCCTCGTTAAACTGACGCGGCACGAACAGAACCGCCTGGAGGTTTCCCTTGTCCGACCAGCAGAAGCAGCCGAAGAATCCCGCGCGGCACAGCACCTATATCCCGATCGAGAAGAAGTCGACCAAGCCGTTTCATCCGACGCCGATGCTCGACCAGCTCGAGGGTGGGCCCTGGCCGAGCTTTGTCACCGGGCTGAAGCGCCTGGCGCATGACAACAACATGATGGTCGACCTGCTCGGGCAGCTCGAGCACTCCTACAAGACGCGCCTGGGCTATTGGAAAGGCGGCACCGTCTCCGTGTTCGGTTACGGCGGCGGCATCATCCCGCGCTTCTCCGAGGTCGCGAGCATGTTCCCGGAGTCCAAGGAGTTCCACACGCTGCGCGTGCAGCCACCGGCCGGCAACCACTACACCACCAAGCTGCTGCGCCAGCTTTCGGATTCCTGGAACAAGTGGGGTTCCGGGCTGATCGCCTTCCACGGCCAGACCGGCAACATCATGTTCATCGGCACGACGACCGAGAACACCCAGCATTTCTTCGACGAGATCAACGAATACGGCTTCGACCTCGGCGGCGCGGGCCCGTGCGTGCGCACGGCCATGTCGTGCGTGGGCGCCGCGCGCTGCGAGCAGTCGTGCACCAACGAGCACAAGATCCACCGCACGCTGGTCAACAATTTCATCGACGACATGCACCGTCCGGCGCTGCCCTACAAGTTCAAGTTCAAGGTTTCGGGCTGCCCGAACGACTGCATGAACTCGATCCAGCGCGCCGACTTTGCCGTGATCGGGACCTGGCGCAACGACATGCAGGTCGACCAGAAGGAGGTCAAGGCCTACGTCGGGAGCCACGGGCGCAAGTACATGATCGACAACGTTATCGCGCGCTGCCCGACCAAGGCGCTGTCGCTCAACGACGACGACACGCTGGAAGTCGACAACCGCAGTTGCGTGCGCTGCATGCACTGCATCAATGTCATGACCAAGGCGCTCAAGCCCGGCACCGACCGCGGCATCACGCTGCTGATCGGCGGCAAGCGCACCCTCAAGATCGGCGACACCATGGGCACGGTGATCATCCCGTTCATGAAGATGGACACCGACGAGGACTACGAGAAACTGCGCGAACTCGCCGCCACGGTGGTCGACTTCTGGGCGGAAAACGGCCTCGAGCACGAGCGCTGCGGCGAGATGATCGAGCGCATAGGATTGGCCAACTTCCTCGAAGGCATAGGGGTGGACGTCGATCCCAACATGATCAGCCATCCGCGAACGAGTTCGTATGTGCGGCTGGACGACTGGGACGCGGAAGCGGAGAAGTGGGTCGCGCGCCAGGCCGCGAAAACGGCGGCAGCCTAGGGCAGGGACAGGAGGAACATGAAATGACACAGCAAATCGCACCGGCGGTCGAGAAGAAGAAAATGCGCCCGCCGATCGAAAGCGGATGTCCCGACGGGATGCAGTACATGCATCCGCTGATGGTCAAGAACTTCGGCAAGTGGAAGTACCACGACCGGCCGCGCCCGGGGGTGCTGCACCACGTGGCCTACTCGGGCGACGAAATCTGGACGGTGCGCGTCGGCACGCAGCGCCAGCTCGGGCCCTACGAGATCAACCTGCTGTGCGACATCTTCGACAAGTACGGCGAAGGCCACGTGCGCTTCACGATTCGCTCGAATATCGAGGTGATGGTCTCTTCGTGGGACAAGGTCGGTCCGTTGATCCAGGCGCTCAACGACGCCGGCTACCCGGTCGGCGGCACCGGCAACTCGGTGACCATGATCTCGCACACGCAGGGCTGGCTGCACTGCGACATTCCCGGCACCGACGCCTCGGGCGTGGTGAAGTCCCTGATGGACGAACTCTACGAGGAGTTCATCAAGGAGGAAATGCCGAACCGGGTGCACATCACCACATCCTGCTGCCAGATCAACTGCGGCGGGCAGGGCGACATCGCGATCAACGTGCAACACACCAAGCCGCCGAAGATCAACCATGACCTCGTGGGCAACGTGTGCGAGCGGCCTTCGGTGGTGGCGCGCTGCCCGGTGGCGGCGATCCGCCCGGCAATCGTGAACGGCAAGCCCTCGCTCGAAGTCGACGAGAAGAAATGCATCTGCTGCGGCGCCTGCTACCCGCCGTGCCCGCCGATGCAGATCAACGATCCGGAGCACTCCAAGCTCGCGATCTGGGTGGGCGGGAAGAACTCGAACGCCCGCTCAAAGCCCATGTTCCAGAAGCTGGTGGCCGCCGGCCTGCCGAACAACCCGCCGCGCTGGCCGGAGGTCGCCGCGGTGGTGAAGAAGATCCTGTACACGTACAAGAAGGACGCGCGCGACTGGGAACGCGTCGGCGACTGGGTGGAACGCATCGGCTGGCCGCGCTTTTTCGAGCTGACCGGGCTGCCGTTCACCAAGTTCCACATCGACAACTGGCGCGGGGCGCGCAACAGCCTCAACGCCTCGGCGCATATCCGCTTCTAGGCGCACGCAGTTATGAAAGGCGGCACATGAAACTCGGCATTCTGGTCAACGAGGGGCCGTACACCCACGCCGCCTCGGACACGGCCTACCAGTTCACAAAGGCGGCGCTCGCGAAGGGGCACGAGATCTTTCGCGTGTTCTTCTATCACGACGGCGTGAACAACGGCACGCGCCTGACCGTGCCGCCGCAGGACGACCGCAACATCGTCAAGCGCTGGGGCGAACTGGCGGCACAGCACAAGCTGGATCTCGTGGTGTGCATCGCGGCCGCGCAGCGCCGCGGCCTCATGGACGCGGCCGAAGCGAAGCGCAACGGCAAGGACGCGGACAACATCGCGCCTGGTTTCCGGATCTCGGGACTGGGTCAATTGATCGAAACCGGCATCCAGTCCGACCGGCTGGTGGTCTTCGGCGGCTGAGGAGAGAGCAGATGAGCGAGCCTGCCGAAGGCGGCGTGGTCAAGAAGTTCCTGTACGTGAACCGCAAGGCGCCCTACGGCACCATCTATGCGCTCGAGTCGCTGGAGGTGGTGCTGATCGGCGCTGCGTTCGAGCAGGACGTGAGCCTCGCCTTCGTGGGCGACGGCGTCTACCAGCTGGTGAAGGGGCAGGACACCAAGGGTCTCGAAATGAAGAATTTCTCGCCCACGTTCCGGGCGCTGGAAGATTACGACGTGACCAAGCTTTACGTGGAGCGGGAGGCGCTGCAGGCGCGCGGCCTCACCGAAGCGGACCTGGTGGTGCCGGTCGAGGCGGTCAGCGCGGAGCGCATGGCCGAAATCATGGAAAGCCAGGACGTGATCCTGAGCTTCTGAGGAAGAAAACATGCTGCATACCGTGAACAAATCTCCGTTCGATGACAAGACGCTGGAGACCTGCCTCAAGTTTGCGAAGCAGGGCAGCACGGTCCTCCTGATCGAGGACGGCGTATACGCGGCAGCCCGGGATACGGCCGTTGCAAAGCAGGTGCAGGATGCCATGCAGCGCGTGTCGGTCTGCGCGCTCAAGCCGGACGTCGAGGCGCGCGGCATGCAGAACCGGGTGATGGACGGCGTTCGCCTGGTTGACTACGGGGGATTCGTCGATCTCGTCACCGAACACAACGCCGTGCAAAGCTGGATTTGACCTTTAAGGAACATACGACATGCCTATCGAACTGAATGGCCAGAGCATTGAAACCGACGAGGAAGGCTACCTCGCGAACCGCACGGACTGGACCGAGGAAATCGGCAAGGAGATGGCCCGCATCGACGACTGCGACCTGACCGATGGCCACTGGGAAGTGATCAACTTCCTGCGCCAGTACTACGAGGAGTACCAGATCGCCCCGGCGGTGCGCGTCCTCACCAAGGCGATCGGGAAAAAGCTCGGCGCCGACAAGGGCAACAGCAAGTACCTGTACGAACTGTTTCCCTACGGCCCGGCCAAGCAGGCCTGCAAGTACGCGGGACTGCCCAAGCCTACCGGCTGTGTCTGACCTGCACCAGGCTGGGATCCGGGGAAAGCGTTGTCGGCGCTGACAGTCCTTTACGCCCTGCTCTTTTACTTCGCGACCGCCATGCTGGTCGGCGGCGTGGGTTACAAGTGCTGGGTGTACGCGCGCACGCCGCAGCCGCTTAAGATCCCCGTTCCCCCGGCGCCGACCACGCGCCGGGGCGTCGTCCTGCGCATGCTGATGGAAGTCACGCTTTTCAGGGCCTTGTTTCGATCGAACAAGTGGATCTGGCTGTTCGGCTGGGTCTTTCATGTCGCGCTGCTGGCGGTGCTGCTGCGCCACCTGCGCTATTTCACCGAACCGGTCTGGGGCTGGGTCGCGCTCATCCAGCCCATCGGGCTGTACGCCGGGTTCGCACTCCTGGCCGGCCTGGCGGGACTCTGGGCCCGGCGTTTCCTGGTCGATCGCGTGCGCTACATCAGCAGCCCGTCCGATCACCTGATGCTCGCCCTGCTGGTGGCGATTGCGGCGAGCGGGCTGGCGATGAAGTACCTCGCGCACACCGATATCGTCGCCCTGAAGGCCTTCTTTCTCGGACTCATGAGGTTCGACTGGCAGCCGCTGCCCGCCGACCCGGCGCTTCTCGTGCACCTCGCGCTGGTGGCGACGCTGATGATCATTTTTCCGATCAGCAAGCTGTTGCACGCGCCGGGGGTGTTCTTCAGCCCGAGCCTGAACCAGGTCGACGATGCGCGCGAAAAGCGCCATGCGGCAGGCTGGTCGGCGCGGATCGTCCACATCGAGCGGGCGCGAGGGGGCTGAATGGCCGCGTTCGAGACGCCGCCTCTGGGCGAGTACCCGGTCATCCCGCTGGTGCGCGAAGGCGCCATGGCGCACAGCAAGCCGTTCGTGGCCAAGCCGGAGCACCAGAAGGGGCTCGGGTTCCCGGGCGAGCTCGTGCCCGACTGGGAAAAAGTCGCGGTCACCAAACTCGGCCAGCTTGTCTCCCAGTCGCGCGGGCTGCAGGTGTTCCTCGACGCGTGCGTGAAGTGCGGCGCCTGCACCGACAAGTGCCACTACTATCTCGGCACTTCGGATCCCAAGAACATGCCGGTGGCGCGCCAGGACCTGCTGCGCTCGGTCTATCGCCGCTACTACACCTTCGCCGGCAAGCACTTCCCGAAGCTCGTCGGCGCGCGCGACATGACCAAGGACGTCCTCGACGAGTGGTACAGCTACTACCACCAGTGCTCCCAGTGCCGGCGCTGCGCGGTCTTCTGTCCCTACGGGATCGATACCGCCGAAATCTCCATGGCGGCGCGCGACATCATGGACAGTGTCGGTGTCGGCCAGAAGTACTCCAACGAGATCATCGCCAAGGTCCACAAGATCGGCAACAACCTCGGCCTGCCTCAGCCGGCGCTGCGCAACACGCTGGACGGGCTGGAAGAGGATGTGAAAGAGGAAACGGGGGTGGACGTCAAATTTCCCCTCGACGTGAAGGGCGCCGAGGTGCTGCTCATCACGCCCAGCGCCGACTTCTTCGCCGAACCGCACATCGACGGGCTGATCGGCTATGCCAAGGTATTCCACGCCGCCGGAATCTCCTGGACGCTTTCGTCGCACGCTTCCGAGGCGGCGAATTTCTCGCTTTTCATCGGCAATCACGACAACCTGCAGAAAGTGGCCGAGCGCATCCGCGAAGCGGCGCTCGAACTGGGCGTCAGGCGCATCGTGGTGGGCGAGTGCGGCCATGCCTGGCGCGTCGCTTACAGCTTCTGGAACACGCTCATCGGGCCGTTCGATTTCCTCGACCCGCGATACCCGGCGCCGCAGCACATCTGCGAGCTGACCTACGACCTCATCCAGCGCAACGTCCTGACGTTCGACAAGAGCACAAACGACGACAAGGTGGTGACCTTCCACGATTCGTGCAACGTGTCGCGCGGTTCGCGCATGGGCGACGTGCCGGGGGGGCAGTTCAGCATCCCGCGCGAGATCATCCGGGCCTGCGTCAACAAGTTCATCGACATGGCGCCCGAAACGATCGGTGAGACCACCTTTTGCTGTGGCGGCGGCGGCGGCCTCCTCACGGACGACCTGGTTGAACTGCGCGTCAAGGGAGCACTGCCGCGCATGCAGGCCCTGCAGCAGGTGGTGGATGAGCACGGCGTGAACTACATGGCTGCGATCTGCGCTATCTGCAAGAGCCAGTTCACCAAGGTGCTGCCCTATTACAAGCATCCCATGGACATGATCGGCAGCGTGCACGGGCTCGTGAGCAAGGCGATCGTGCTGGGGCCCGGGAACTGAAACGGATTAACTGGAATCAGCGGAGACAAACATGTCAGCGCCAGCGAGCAAGCCCGAGGCGAAGAGCGGGCACACATTCCGTAAGTTCAAGGACGGCGACCACGAGTGGGGTTCGTTCCAGGAGCAGATCTTCTCCGCCGATACGACGGACAAGTGCCCGACCTACGTGCACAAGACCCCGCCCTGCCAGGCGAGCTGCCCCTCCGGCGAGGACATCCGCGGCTGGCTGAACATCGTTCGCGGCGTGGAGAAGCCGCCCAAGGGCACGACCATGCAGGAGTACGCGTTCCGCCGGTCGACGGCCGGGAACCCTTTCCCCTCGATGATGGGGCGGGTGTGCCCGGCGCCCTGCCAGACGGGCTGCAACCGTAACAGCGTGGAGGACTACGTCGGCATCAACGCGGTCGAGCAATACATAGGCGACTATGCGTTGGAGCAGAAATTCGCGTTCCAGGCCGGCCCCGAGTCCGGCAAGCGCGTCGCGATCGTGGGAGGCGGCCCGGCGGGCCTTTCGGCGGCTTTCCAGTTGCGCCTCAAGGGCCATGCCGTCACCCTGTTCGACGATCACGCCGAGCTGGGCGGCATGGCGAAATACGGCGTGCCGGGCTACCGCCTGCCGCGCAAGCACCTGGATGGCGAGATCGATCGTATCACCGCGATGGGCGTCGAGGTCCGGCTCAATACGCGCGTCGGCGTACAGGTGCAACTCAAGGATCTCGAAGAAGGCTTCGACGCGGTGCTGATCACGATCGGCTGCAAGGCGGGCCGCGCCCTGCCGGTGCCCGGGGCCGATGCCCCGAACTGCATCAGCGGGGTCGCGTTCCTCGAGGCATTCAACCAAGGGCGCCTCAAGTCCGTGGCGGGCCGCGTGGTTGTCGTGGGCGGCGGCGACACCTCGGTCGACGTGGTCTCGGTGGCACGCCGGCTGGGCTACGTCACCGACATGAAAGACTCCGAGCGGCCTGAGGTGGTGGTGATGGGGCATGCGGCGCACGACGTTTCGGCGATGGCAGCGCGCCAGGGTGCGGACGCCATGTTGATCTCCATGCAGCCGGTCGAGCAGATGAACGCCGCCAGGCACGAGATCGAGGACGCCCAGCGCGAGGGGGTGAAGATCCGCGGCAGTCTGCTTCCGATCAAGGTCATCCTCGACGAGAAAACCGGACGCGCCACGGCATTGCGCGTGATCGAGCTCGACTACTCAAGTGGCAAGCCTGTGCAGAAGCCCGGCACCGAAATGGACCTCGAGGCCGACCTGATCGTGTCCGCCATCGGGCAGACAGGGGATCTGCAGGGCATGGAGGCATTGGACAATGGCAAGGGCCTGATCGCCGCGGACAAGTTCTACCAGGTGTCCAATCGCCGCGGTGTGTTCGCCTGCGGCGACATCATCCGCCCTCATTTGCTCACGACCGTGATTGGTCAAGGGTCGATTGCCGCCGACAGCATCGACCGGTATCTCGGCGAGAAGGAGATGGCCAAGCGGCCGAAGGTCGACGTGCACCACTTCAACCTGCTCGACAAGTTGCGCGAAGTGAACCTCGAACCGAAGCCGTTCCAGCCGGTGGCGGACCCGGACCTGCGCGAAATCGACAGGGGCGTGCGCGGGACGGCGCTTGTCGGCAAGGGAGTCGGCGGCTTCGCGGTCCATAACTACGAGGACCGGGGTGCCGCGGAAGTATGTCAGTCGAGTGAACTGTTCCTCGGGCATTTCCCGCATCTGGATCGGGTCAAGCGAACGGAGATCGGGCCGTCGGCAGAGGAGGTTCTCGGCCACTTTGCGGAACGCATGGTCGGCCTGAACGACAAGCAGGCGGTGGATGAGGCGAAGCGCTGCATGAGCTGCGGGATGTGCTTCGAGTGTGACAACTGCGTCATTTATTGCCCGCAGATCGCGGTCAAGCGCACCCCGAAATCGGAATCGACCATGGGCCGCTACGTCTACACCGACTACGACCTGTGCATCGGATGCCACATCTGCGCCGACGTCTGTCCCACCGGCTACATCAAGATGGGCATGGGCGATCACTGAGCGGACCGGGAGATGACGCGGATCGCCGCCGCCGTGCTGGCATTCCTGCTGACCGTGGCGGGCCTCGCCCATGCGACCGAAACGCGCACCGGGCGCGTCCCGGTGCCTGGAGTCAAGATCGAGAAGGGCGGCGCTTGCGTCGCGCCGACCGAAGAGATGCGCCGCAACCATATGAAGATGCTCTTTCACCAGCGCGACAAGACGGTACGGCAAGGCATGCGCGAGCCGCGCTTCAGCCTCAAGGGCTGCGTCGAATGCCATGCCGGTCGGGATACTGGCAGCGTGCTTGGCAAGGAAGGCTTCTGTTCCAGCTGTCACGCCTATGCTTCGGTGAAGATCGACTGCTTCGAGTGCCACAGCTCGGTGCGGCAGGCAAAATCCGCTGGGGTGCAGCAATGAGCACGGGCCGGCGCGAGTTTCTGGCCTGGACCGCCGCGGCTGCCGCCGGCGCCGCGCTGACGCCGGTGATCAACCTTGTCGAACTCGCGCAGGCGCGCTCTCCCGGGGAGGCCGCCTCGGCGCTCAGGCGATGGGGCCTGCTCATCGACATCACCAAGTGCGCGGATTGTGATGATTGCGTGACGGCCTGTCATGGCGAGAACGGCGTGACCGGCAACGGCCGTCCCGAGACCGACCCCCAATGGATCCGCAAGGTGAGTCTGCGCGACAAGCGCACCAGCGTGGTGCAGACCCTGCCGCTCATGTGCCAGCATTGCGAGGATCCGCCCTGCGTGGACGTGTGCCCAACCGGCGCCTCCTTCAAGCGTGACGACGGAATCGTGCTGGTCGACAAGCACACCTGCATCGGCTGCCGCTACTGCGTGATGGCCTGCCCGTACGGCGCACGGTCCTTCATTCACGAAGCGGTGAGCGGCCAGAAGCCGGACGTGCCGCGCGGCAAGGGCACGGTCGAATCCTGCACATTGTGCGTGCATCGCGTGGACCGGGGCGATGCCCCGGCCTGCGTGGAGGCGTGCAACCGGGATGGCGGCAAGGCCATGCTGTTCGGCGACCTGAACGACCCCTCGGCGGAGATCCACCGCCGCCTGCGCAGCGGGCCATCTACCCAGGTGCGTGCCGATCTCGCGCTCAATACCGGCGTGCGCTACCAGGGGCTATAGGGATGGCGCGCACGCAATTCCGCGAGATCGACGGTCGCAGCGGGGGGTTCTACGCGCTGCTGGGCGCGCTCGGCGTACTGGTTTTCGCGGGCCTCGGCGCCGCGTGGTACATGGAACATAACGGCCACTACGTCACCGGCATGAGCAACCGGATCGTGTGGGGAACCCCCCACGTGTTCGCGGTATTTCTGATCGTGGCCGCCTCGGGGGCGCTCAACGTAGCCTCGATCGCTTCCGTGTTCGGGCGGGACCTCTACAAGCCGCTGACGCGGCTTTCGGGACTGCTTGCGATTGCTCTGCTTGCGGGCGGCCTGTCGGTGCTGGTGCTCGATCTCGGGAGGCCCGACCGCCTGGTCGTGGCGATGACCCACTACAATTTCAAGTCGGTCTTCGCCTGGAACATTTTCCTCTACAGCGGCTTCTTCGCCGTGGTGGCGGTCTATCTGTGGACCATGTTCGAGCGGCGCATGAACGGGTACACGGGGCGCGCCGGCTTGTTCGCCTTTGTCTGGCGACTGGTACTCACCACCGGCACCGGGTCGATCTTCGGGTTCCTCGTGGCGCGCGAGCCCTACAACAGCGCGCTGCTCGCGCCGTTGTTCATAGTCATGTCGTTCTCCTTCGGGCTGGCGGTATTCCTGCTGGTCCTGGTGGCCGTGTATCGCGGCAGCGGCCGCGTGCTGGGCGACGCGGTGCTGAACCGGCTCGGGAACCTGCTCGGCGTGTTCGTCGCGGCAGTGCTCTATTTTGTCCTGGTCCAGCACCTGACCAACCTCTATGTCACCCGCCAGCACGAAGTCGAGCGGTTCATTCTCATCTCGGGCGGCGTATACACGGCCCTCTTCTGGGTCGGGCAGGTGCTGGTCGGCGCGATAGTGCCGCTAGGTTTGCTGTACTTTCCCAGGGCCGCCCGTTCGCGCGGCTCGCTCGTCGCCGCGGCGGCCTGCGTGGTCGTGGGGGGGCTCGCGCAGCTCTACGTCCTGATCATCGGCGGGCAGGCCTATCCGCAGATGATGTTCCCGGACAAGGAGGTCGCCAGCAGCTTCTTCGATGGCGTGGTTGCGGCGTATGCGCCGAGCCTGCCGGAAATCGCGCTTGGCGCGGGCGGGGTGGCGCTCGCGCTCGCGCTGACCCTGCTGGCGCTCAAGCTGCTGCCGTTCCTGCCGCAGAGCCTGGCGGACGCGGACGTCGATTCATCCCCGGCGTGAACCGCCTGTTCATCTCCGCGGCTCACAAGTCCTCGGGCAAGACGACGCTGTGCATCGGCCTGTGCGCGGCGCTGCGGACGCGCGGCGAAATCGTGCAACCGTTCAAGAAGGGGCCCGATTACATCGATCCCATGTGGCTCGGACTCGCGTCCGGGCGGCCCTGCTACAACCTTGACGCCTACCTGAGCGGCGCGGACGAGATCCGCGCCGAAGTGGCGCAACGCATGCGCGGCGCCTCGTTCGGCATCATCGAGGGCAACAAGGGGTTGTACGACGGGCTGGACCTGGACGGCAGCAACAGCAATGCCGCGCTGGCCGTGCTCCTGGGCACGCCGGTGGTCCTCGTGATCGATGCCCGCGGCATGACGCGCGGCATCGCGCCGCTCATCCTGGGTTATCAGGCGTTCGACAAGGACGTGCACATCGCCGGCGTGATCCTCAACCAGCTCGGCGGCTCGCGCCACGAGGCGAAGCTGCGGGCGGTGATCGAGCACTACACCGGTGTACCGGTGATCGGCGCCGTGCAGCACGACAAGCGGATGGGCATCGTGGAACGCCACCTCGGCCTGGTCCCGAGCAACGAGGCGCAGGCGGCGCGCGCGCGCGTCGACGAAATTGCCGGCCTCGTCGCAGCCCAGGTGGACCTTGACCGCCTGATCGAAGTGGCCCGCAAGGCGCCCGCCTTTGGGAGCGCACCTGTTGCGGCCCCGGTCGGCGCGATCCCGGCCCGCCCGGACGCATCGCGGGTGCGCGTGGCCATCGCGCGCGACGCGGCGTTCGGCTTCTACTACCCCGGTGATCTCGAGGCGTTGTCAGCGGCCGGCGCCGAGCTCGTGCCGTTCGATGCATTGCACGACAAGCGGCTGCCCAGCGTGGACGGCCTGTTCATCGGCGGCGGCTTCCCGGAGGCGCACCTGGATGCGCTCACGGCGAACGTCGAGCTGCGCGCCGGTTTGCGCGAAGCGATCGACGCCGGTCTGCCGACGTACGCCGAGTGCGGCGGGCTCATGTACCTTGCGCGCAGCGTGGAATGGGGCGCTCGCCGCGCCCCGATGGTGGGCGCCGTTCCGGCCGACATCGTCATGCACCCGCGCCCGGTGGGGCGCGGCTATGTGCATCTGCGCGAGACCGGCAGCGGTCCGTGGCCGCGGCCCTCCGTTCCTCCAGCGCAGCCGATCCGCGCCCACGAGTTCCATTACTCAAGTGTCGAGAACCTTCCACCCGATGCCGAATTCGCCTACGAGGTGGAACGCGGTTACGGCATGGACGGCCGCCACGACGGCTTCGTGCGCAAGAACCTGCTCGCGTCGTATGCCCATCTTCGCGATGTCGCCGGCAACCGGTGGGCGGAGCGTTTTGTCGACTTCGTCCGCAGCTGTAGATGGACCGCGCCCGCGGCAGCACAGCGTGACTGCTCGGGGAGGCAATAGATGCGGGTGGAAGTGGCAGGCCGGCTGGTTCCGACCGACGATCAAGGGTACCTGGTCGATCCGGCGGACTGGGACGAGGAGGTCGCCGCCGAACTGGCCCGCCAGGAGGGGATAGTCCTCTCCGCCGGACATTGGGTGGTGATCAGTTTCATGCGTGCCTATTACGAGGAGCACCAGATCATTCCGGACTCCCGGCACGTCATCAAGTGTCTGGCCGAGCATCCGGGCCCGGACAGCACCGGGCGAAACGATTTGTTCCGCCTGTTCCCCTACGGTTATGTCAAGCAGGCCTGCCGGATCGCCGGGATGCGCAAACCGCGGTCCTGGAGCACGGGCTGAGCGCAAAGCGCGAAAGGAACCCGAATGATCATCATCACGCCGCCGGCGGCCGGACAGATCCGGAACTCCATGCAACAGCAGGTAGGTCCCGGAGAGGTCTATCTGCGCCTCGCCGCGCGCTTGGACGATGCGGGCACGATCGAATACGGGATGGGGTTCGACGCCAAGACCGAAGGCGACGTGGTCGTTGCGGCGGAAGGGATCAACGTCCTCGTGTCCGCCGGGTGCGCGGAGCTCCTGGCCGGCGCCACACTGGACTATGTCGAGATCAATCCGGGTGAGCCACGCTTCATTTTCATCAACCCGAACGATCCTTCGCACAAGACCCCGAAGCCGGCGGGCTGAATGGCAAGCGTGGCCGGGCGCAGCGACTTCTCGGGATACGCGGGGCTGGACGCTTCGACACCGGGAAGTTAGTCTCGGCACCCCACTTCGCTCTTTGCGGCCGCTCCCGCGGCCCGGTTCTTCCATGCCGGATCCAGCGGTTCCCCATCCAGGCCCGGACACTCCTGCGTCCAAGGAGAGCGCCGGCTCCCGGCCACGAACGCCTGCGGAACGGCTCGCGCGCAAGACCCAGTCGCTCGACATCCTGTACGAGGTCGCGACCAGTCTCAGCCAGCCCGGCAGCCTGGAGCGGCTGCTCGAGGGCTTCCTCGACACGTTCATCGAGTTGATCGATGCGCGCGCGGCCAGCGTCCGGCTCGCAACTGCCGAGGGCGGCACCCGGATCGTCGCCAGCCGCGGTCTCGGGTTGGCGGTGGTCGAGCTGGATGGTTCCGTGCCGGCCGGGCGCTGCCTGTGCGGCTGGTGTTCGACCGAAGGCGGCATCCGTGTCCAGAAGGGCACGGGCCAATGTGCAAAGCTCGTCGGCCGGCCGCTGATCGAGCGCGATTGCGAGGAGTTCGTCGTGGTTCCGGTTCAGTACCAGGACCGGATCCTGGGCGTTTACAACCTGTTTCTCGACCGGCCGCTTGCAGCCATGGGCGAGGATATGCCCGACCTGCTGGTCAGCGTCGGGCGCCAGCTGGGCCTGGCCGTCGAAAAGGCACGCCTCGAGAGCGACGCGCGCCGCCTGGCCATCATGGATGAGCGCAACCTGATCGGCAACGAACTGCACGACTCGCTCGCCCAATCGCTGATCGGCATGCGCCTGCAATTGAAGATACTCACCGAGTCGCTGGAGCGAAAGGACGTGGGCGCCGCACAGGTGGAGGCGAATGGATTGGGCCGGGCCATCGCGCAGGCCAATGCCGATGTGCGCGACCTGCTTACCAACTACCGGCTGAAAATAGATGATTCCGGATTGCTGCAGTCGCTCGCCAAACTCGTCGAGCGCTTCCGCCGCGAAACCGGCGTGGCGGTCTATTTCCAGAACGAATGCCCGGAATTCGGACTCGCCCCCTCCCAGGAGATCCAGCTCTTCTTCATCATTCAGGAGGCGCTGACGAACATTCGCAAGCACAGCGGTGCGCACAATGTCCGGATCCTGCTCAACAACGAGGGCGATCTCTATACGGTGTTGATCGAAGACGATGGTTTGGGAATGGACGGTGAGGCAGGGGCCTTGCCCATCGAGCACGCAGGGCTGGCGATCATGCGCGAGCGAACCGCGAAGCTGCCGGGCCAGATCGTGATTGAGAGCGAGCCCGGCGAGGGCACGCGGATCGTGCTGATCTTCAACGCCCCGCCCGTTGCGGCGGCGGGCGGCACGGCGGCGGGGGGCTGAGATGCGGGTCCTGCTGATCGACGATCACGCGCTGGTGCGCAAGGGCATAGAGGAGCTGCTGCAAAGCCGTGGCGTGCAGGTGGTCGCCTCGGTTAGTTCCGGAGAGGAGGGCCTGCGGCGCGCGCGCGATCTGGCCTGCGACGTCGTCCTGCTCGACATACAGATGAAGGGCATGACCGGCATCGAAACGCTGCGACAGTTGCGCGCGGGAGGCTACCGGACGCCCGTCGTGATGCTTACCATGAGCCGCGAACATGCCGATCTAGCCGCGGCACTGCGCGCCGGGGCGCAAGGCTACCTGCTGAAGGACATCGAGCCGGAGGAACTGGTTCCTGCGCTGGAGGCGGTAGTGGGCGGGAACAACGTTATCGCGGAGGAAATGGTCGGTACGCTTGCGCGGATTGTCCAGGGCGATGCCGCCGAAACAAGGGATGCGTCGCAACCGGACGCACTTTTTTCCAGGCTTACGCCGCGCGAGCTCGAGATCCTCAAGGGCATCGCCAGCGGGTCGAGTAACAAGATGATCGCCCAGGAGCTTGCCATTACCGACGGCACGGTCAAGCTGCACGTCAAGGCGATCCTGCGCAAGCTCGGGATGCGTTCCCGCGTGGAAGCGGCGGTGGCCGCAGTCACGCACGGCGTGGGAAAGGGTAAGTAGGCCGTTCAGCCCGTTGCGGCGTCGATGAACAGCTGGGCGCGCGGCACGCCGCGCTCGAGGAGCAGCCGTTCGGCGGCGAGGGAAAACGGCCCGGGTCCCGAAACGTAGAAATCGTACCCGTCGGGGCGCGGATAGGCCGTGAGCGCCTCCTGCAGCACGCCTTCAACGGCCGCCGGCGATGCGGGGTCATCGACCCGCAACGGCACGTAGCGAAAATCGTCCAGTGCATCGCCCCAGGAGCGGCACAGGTTCTCGAGGTAGTGCCCGCCTTTGGCGGAGGCAACCCAGAACAGGTGCAGCGTCTCCGCGACTTCGAGCGCCATGGCATGCTCGATCAGGCTCTTGATCGGTGCAAAGCCGGACTCGCCGGCGATGAAGACCAGCGGCCGGTGGGATTCCTCGTCGAGCACGAAAGTCCCCTGCGGTCCGATGACACGGACCGTATCGGCGCGCCTCAGTCCGTCGAACACGCGTTCGGCGAAGGCGTCGTCGGCGCGCCGCCGCACATGAAAGTGCAGGTTGCGGTCATCGCAGGGGCAGCTCGCGACCGGGCAATGCGCGCGGGATCCGTCGGGCAGCTCGAGCGTGACCGATTGGCCGGCAAGAAAGCGCAGCCGGCTGCTGCGCGGGGTCTGCAGGTGGAGGAGCCGCATGTCTTCCGAGATCGGGTCGACGGCCTTTACCTTCGCCTCGATGCTCTGCAAGGGCATGTCGGCGGCGCCATGCGCTTCGCGCGCTTCGATCACGAGGTCGAGCACGGCGGTGTTGCAGCACATGAGGATGACGCCGGCGCTTTTTTCGGCTGCGCTCAGCGCGTAGTCGGAGTGGCGCGTTTTCTGCACCTCGCCTGACAGGACTCGGGCTTTGCACTTGCCGCAGCTGCCGGCACTGCATCCGTAGTCGAGTGCGAGCCCGGCGCGCAGGGCCGCCTCCAGCAGGTTGTCATTGCCGTCGACGAAATACTCGTGGCCGCTCGGCCTGATCTGTACGTGTGCCGTCATGATCCTCAGAAAGTCCTCCCGCATCCGCAGTGGCCTTGGTTCCGCGCCGTGCGGGCCGGGTTCGGGCCGTTCGCCCAGCCAGGCGAGCAGCCGTTCCACAGCGGCTCGTGGCGAGGCAGACTCGCTCGCCTCACGCAGCCTTGCCTGCACTTCGTTGACTATCCCGCGATAGTGCTCGGAGCGCGCTTCGAGCTGCTCCCTCTCCCTGCTCATCGCCACCAGCCGCGCGGCGAGCGCCTCGGCGCCCGGCATCAGGCGTTCGCGCACGCGTTGCGCATAGGCCGCGTCCTTGATCCGGTCGAGGCGCTCCAGGCCGGAATCGTCTTCAAGGTGCGCCTGCGGGTAGGCGCGCTGCAGATCCTCCGCCGACACCATGCCCTCGAACGTCGCAAGCTCGCCGTTCTGGATCCTGCCCTGCAGCGCGCCGCGCCTGATGCCGATCAGGCGCGCCGCACGGGAAAGTGTGAGTAGCTTGGGCATTTGGCCGAAGGATTGAAGCTATCATATCGATGAAACCGCAATGGCGGGAGCGCCTCGAACAGCATGGATTATCTGCCCGTTTTTCTGGACGTTCGCGGCCAGGCCTGCCTCGTGGTCGGGGGCGGCGATGTGGCCGCGCGCAAGGCGGCAATGCTTTTGCGTGCGGGCGCCAGGGTCACGGTGCAGTCGCCGGCGCTGTGCGCCGCGCTCGAAGCCGAACTTGCGGCGGGGAGGGTCGCGCACCGTGCCGGAGTTTTTCGCGCCGAGGACCTGGCGGGTTGTACGCTCACAATCGCGGCCACCGACGACGAAACGGTGAACCGTACGGTCGCGGCAGCCGCGAGGGCCCGCAATATCCCGGTGAACGTGGTGGACGTCCCGGCGTTGTGTTCGTTCATCATGCCCTCCATAGTCGAGCGCGGACCGCTGATCGTGGCGGTTTCCAGCGGCGGCAGGTCCCCGGTTCTCGCGCGCCTGCTGCGCGCGCGACTCGAGACCCTGATTCCGGCCGGATACGGGCGCCTTGCCGAACTGGCCGGTGCATTCCGGGCAAAGGTCAAGGAGCGCTTTGCACCGGCGGAGCGGCGGCGCTTCTGGGAGCGGACCCTGCAGGGGCCGATCGCCGAACTGGTGTTCAGCGGCCGGGATGAGGCGGCGCGCCTTGCAATGCAGAATACGATTGATGAAACCCGGCCTTGCTTGAGCGCTGGCGAGGTTTCCCTGGTCGGCGCCGGGCCGGGCGATCCGGACCTGCTCACTTTCCGGGCATTGCGCCTCATGCAGCAGGCCGATGTGGTGGTCTACGATCGCCTCGTATCCAAAGCGGTGCTCGACCTGGTGCGGCGTGATGCCGAGATGATCTATGCCGGCAAGGAACGCGCGATGCACTCCCTGCCGCAGGAGGATATCAACCACCTGCTGGTGCGTCTGGCGAAAGAGGGCAAGCGCGTGGTCCGCCTGAAGGGCGGCGACCCGTTCATCTTCGGCAGGGGCGGGGAGGAGATCGACACTCTCGCGGCCGAGGGTATCCCGTTCCAGGTCGTGCCAGGCATCACCGCAGCGTCCGGTTGCGCTGTGTATGCCGGCATTCCGCTGACGCATCGGGATTATTCGCAGTCGGTGGTCTTTGTCACCGGCCACCTGAAGGACGGGAGCATGAACCTCAACTGGCCCGCTCTGGCACAGCCGCGCCAAACCGTCGTCTTCTACATGGGACTGCTGGGCGTGGAGATCCTGTGCCGCGAGCTGGCAGCGCACGGCTTGCCGGCGCAAACGCCTGCAGCGCTCGTCCAGCAGGGCACCATGCCGGAGCAGCGGGTCTTGGTAGGTACTCTCGAAACCCTGCCGGCGATCCTGCGTGCGAGCGATGTCAGGGCGCCCACACTGATCATCGTCGGCGAAGTGGTCAGGCTGCGTGATCGCCTGAAATGGTTCGAGCCGGTGGCCTGATCGGCGCCTGGTCGTCAGGCCGTGCAGCTACCACTGGGCGAGGAGCACGCCCTTGTCCACCTTCGAAGGCAGGCGCTTGAGCGGCCGGTTCCCGCCTGACACGCACTCCCCGCTGTTGATGTCGAAGGTCCAGCCGTGCTTCGGGCACCGGAGCCTGCCGCCGTCGAGCGCGGCAAGCGGAATGTCGGTGCGCTGGTGGGGGCAGCGGCTGTCGTACACCGCCCACACTGCGGATTCGCGGTGCACGAAAACCGCGTAGCCGTCGCACTCGACCCGCGTGGCCTCGCCCGGGCCGAACGATGACGTTTCGCCGAGCCGGTGCCACGACGATTCGGCGGTCAACGACTCCAGCCTGAATTCGGGCAGGTCCATTTCGAGCAGCACGTCCACCGCCCATACGATCTTCGCCAGCCCCAGCGCCGGGAACGCCATCAGCAGCGCATCGAGGATCTCGTTCGGGGTCGCGCCGTCGGCCAGCGCCCGTTTCACGTACTGCTTTACGCCGCGCGCGGTTTGCGAGTGCACCTTGGTGATCACCGAGATCAATCCGCGCGTCTTCGGGTCGAGGGACCCTCCGGCCTCCTTCAGGAACTTGAAATAGTGCCCCATGGCCTCCGGGCGGGCCTTGAGCAGGTAATTCAGCGCGTCGCTCATTGCAGTGTTCTCCTTTGGCGGCAATTCTAGCCGCTTGCCGTGTCCGCGCCGCGCGTTTCTCAGCCAGTGCCCGGAGGTGGCGCGGGCTATTTCCTCTCGAGAAGCTCGCGTTCCATCAGGAGATAGGTGCCGTAGGCGTTGACGCGGTTGGCCGCATCGAAAGCGGGCAACTTTGCGTAGCGGCTCCAGTCGGTCCGCGCGTAGGCTTCGTCGAACGACTGCATTTCCTCGGCCGCCTTGCCCATGGTTTCGCGCAGGTAGCGCAGGTAGTCGCGCGTGAACGCGAGGTCGGCGACCGGGTTGCGCGAAGCGGCGCCGTGGCCGGGCACCATCACTTTCGGCTGCAGGGCCAGCAGGCGGTCCATGGCGGCCAGCCAGCGCTTGCTGTCGGCGTTGCCGACGAAAGGCACCCGGCCGGAAAACAGGATGTCGCCGGTGAACAGCACCTGGTCCTCGCGCACAACGACGACCAGATCGTCCGGCGCGTGGGCCGGGCCCATGTAGAGGATGTCGAACTGCAGGCCGCCGAGGGAGAACGAAGTGTCGCCCTCCAGCGGGCGGTCGGGCGCGACGAGGCGCATGTTCGCGTCCACCCAGGGAGCGAGGTCGCGGCGGCGCTGCGTCAGCCGCGCGGCGCCTTCGCCGCTTTCCAGGTACTCGCGCGCTTCACGGTGCGCCCAGATTTCGGCGCCGGCCGCCTTGAACGGGGCCAGGCCATAGACATGATCCGCGTGGTAGTGCGTGACGATCACCCGGCGGACCGGCTGGTCCGTTACCGAGCGGATCGCCTTGAGCATCGCTTCGCCCAGCGGCACCGTGCCCAGCGCGTCGATGACGATCACTCCCGCGGGGGTGACGACGAAGCCGGCGTTCGAATTGAAGCCCTGGTTGGCGGCCGACGCCGGGCCGGACAGCCCGCGCACATACCAGGCGTGCTTGCTGACCTGGACCGGCGTGACTTTGATCGCAGGCTCCGCAGCGGCGGGCGGCGAAGCATTCAGCAGCAGTGCCGATGCGAGCAGGCTGAAAAGGCGTTTCACCGGGACCTCAGGCGATGCCGGGGTTCCCGCCCATGCCCTTGAGCCGTGGCAGGTTGAGGGCGAGCGGCTTGATCGTCCCCTGCGCGCGCAGGTATTTCGCCATCAGGTCCCAGATCGGTTCGCCGCCCGCGGCTTTTGCTTCCTCGGAAACGGGGGCCCACCCGGCCACCTTGTACTTGCGCGCCGCCTCGAGCGGCCTGCCCTTCAACGTCATGTCGCTGATTCGGCCGCCCATCTTCGCGCCCGGGTCGCAGGTATAGCCGAGCCCTCCCACGCGCACCATGTCGCCGCCCTGCTGGTAATAGGGGTCGGGGTTGAACAGATTGTCGCCGACGTCCTCGAGGATCGTCTTGATCGTCTCGCCGGTCATTTCCGTGACGGTGGTGTACGGATAGGTGATCGCGGTCTGGTCCATCAGGTGTTCCATCAGGACCGGCTGCCCGGGCAGCAGGCTGGTGCCCCAGCGGAATCCCGGCGAGAAAGCGATCTCGGCGTCCTTCACCGCCATGAGCCCCTCGAGGATCAACTGGTCGAAGGTGCCGTTGAAATTGCCGCGGCGGTAGAGCAACCCCTCGGTGACGGCGAGCTTCTCCGCGAGTTTCGCTTCGTATGGTGCGCGGGATTTGCGGATCAGCGCGTCCATGTCCTTGTCGGCCGGCAGCAGGTTGGCGAACACGGGCAGCAGCTTGTAGCGGAAGTCCGCGACCTTGCCGGCCTTCACCTCCAGGTCGAGCACGCCGAGGTACTTGGTATTCGAGCCCGCGTTGGTCACCAGCGTCTGGCCGCCCGCGTTCTTCACGATCACCGGCGCCGGCACCCCGTCGTGCGTGTGCCCGCCGAGGATCGCGTCGATGCCGCGCACGCGCGAGGCCATCTTGAGGTCCACGTCCATGCCGTTGTGGGACAGCAGCACCACGGCGTGCGCGCCCTTGGAGCGCGCCTCGTCCACGGTCTTCTGCATCTCCTCTTCCTGGATGCCGAAGTTCCACTCGGAGACGAAGTAGCGCGGGTTGGCGATCGGCGTGTAGGGAAACGCCTGGCCGACGATGGCCACCGGCACGCCGTTCATGTTCTTGATCACATAGGGCGGGAACACAGGGTCGCCGAAGTCGGCGGTCTTCACGTTCTGCGCGACGAAATCGATCCTGCTCTTGAAATCGCCTTCGACGATTCTTTTCACGCGCTCGGCACCCAGCGTGAATTCCCAATGCCCGGTCATCACTTCGACGCCGAGCAGCTTGCAGGCGTCGACCATGTCCTGGCCGTTGGTCCATAGCGCCGTGCCCGATCCCTGCCAGGTATCGCCGCCGTCCAGCAGCAGCGCGCCGGGACGGTTGGCCCGAATCTGCTTTACGAGCGTGGCCAGATGCGCGAAGCCCCCCACCTTGCCGTAGGTGCGCGCCGCCTTCTCGAAGTCGAGATAGGTAAAGGCATGCGCTTCGGCCGATCCCGGCTTCACGCCGAAATGCCTGAGCAGCGCCTCGCCCACCAGGTGCGGCGGGCGGCCGCTCATGCCCGCGATGCCGAGGTTCACGTTGGGCTCGCGGAAATACACGGGCATGAGCTGCGCGTGGCAGTCGGTGAAGTGCAGGAAGTGCACGTTGCCGAAGCGCGGCAGGTCGTAGAAGCGCTGCGCCTGGCCGTGCGCCGCGGCCAGCGGCATCCCGCCCGCCGCGGCGACCGCCAGCAACTGCAGGAACTCGCGTCGGTTCACTTGTTGACTGGCGAGTTCGGGTCGAGCAGCAGCGCGGTCACGTCCTTCATCTGCTGCTCGGTCAGGATGCCCTTGTGGCCGAAGCGAGGCATGTTCGAGCAGGCGTTGTACGCCTGGGAGTTGTAGATCTTGCCGTAGGTGTAGCGCTGGATGGCTTCGCTGTTGCCCCTTACTTTGCCGAAGTTGTACAGGCTCGGCCCGATCGTACCGAAGGAGATCTCTTCCTTGGTGAGCTCGTGGCACGCATAGCAGTTGGCGCCGGATGGGTTTTTCGGGTTATCCGAGTACTGCATGCCGACGCCGCTCTGAGCCACTTTCTCGCCGTCGCGCCAGTTGCCCAGCAGCTTGCCGTCGGAGGGGTACTTGATCGAGGCGAGATTGGCTTTCTCGATGCCTGCGGCCGCGTCCTTCGGCAGCGTGGCCGAAGGCGGGATGCTGCAAAGCCGCTGTGCTTCGTCCTGGTCGAGGCGGTCGAGCTTGGCCTGGCCGCGCTCGTTGAAGGAGGCCTTCATGACTGCGACCGCCTTTTGCGTGACTTCCGCGTCGTTTACGCTGGCGCAGCCCGAGGCGATGAGCGCACAGCCGAGCAGCAGGGATGGCGTGATTTTCATTTTTCTCTCCCTATCGCTTGATGGCGGGCGCATTGAACGGCGCGCCGTTGGCGTTGCGCGCGAGGAACGTGGTCAGCGCGATCGAGGCTTCCGAGGTGAACTTGAGTTCCGGGAAGCGCTGCTGGCGGAAGCAGTCGTTCAGGCGCCACTGGAACGTGCGCAACTCGCCCTGCGACACCCGGTACGCCGGCCAGGTGGTGTAGGCGAGCTGTGCACCCCCCTTCTCGGTCAGGTTGGGCAGGTCCTGCAGGCGGATGCGCTTGCCGGTCTCTCCGTGGCAGGTCGCGCAGGCGAAGTCATGCGGGCCGCCGCGGAAAAAGAAAATCTTCTCGCCCAGGCGGAACGCTTCTTTTTCCTTTTCGTGGTTCAGCGCGACGTTCATCGTCACGCCCTTGGACTCGGCCGTGACGAAGGCGGTCAGCGCCTCGATGTCCGAGCGGTTGCTGCCCGCGCCGAACGGCCGTTTCGTCGCATCGGCCAGGGTGTAGCCCTGCAGGGTCACCATGCAATGCACCAGCCGCGTCTCGAGGTCCATGACCCGGTCCGCGTCGGCAAAATACTTCGGCAATTCGGCGTACGCGCCCTTGACCACGCCGGCGCCCTTGCCGAGGTCGCAGCCTTCGAGCGAGGCCTTCTTCGGCCCGCCCTTTCGCTTCCACAGGTCCTCCCCGCGCGCCTCCCACAGGTCGGCCGGGTTGCCGTCCTGCAGTTGCTGGCGGTACTTGGCGATCTCGTCGACCGCTGACTGGGCGGCGGCGTTCGATGACAAAGCGGCAAGCAAGGCGCCGCCCGCCAACATGCTTCCCACTGCTGCATGCAGCCTGCTCTTCATGTGTCCCCTCCTTGTTGTCCGGCCGCTGTCAGTTGATCGCGGCTTCGTCGGTGCGCTTGTCGCCCTTGTTGTCGGTCCATGTCACCTGGATCTTGTCGCCCGCCTTCCCGCCCTTGAAGTTGAATTCCAGGAAGGGATTCTTCGCGATGGCCGGCCCCCATTGCGCCGAAAGCACGACCTTGCCGTTGTGCGCGGCGGTGACGTTCTGGATGAAGTGGGCCGGCACGATCTTGCCGTTGGCGTCCTTGCGCTGCCCGGTCTCCATTTCATGGCTCATCAGGACTTTTACGTTCACCGTTCCGTCTTTAGCTGTAGCGCGTATGCGCATCGGGTCTGCCATGTCAGCCTCCGCATCCGCCAATGGTTACCTTGATTTCTTTCTTCGCCACGTAGTACTTGCCGTTGGCTTTCACCAGCGCGTAGACGTCCGAAGTCTGGCCCAGCTTGACCCGCGTCGTGACCGACGGGTCCGTGCCCGCGGGGATGTCGAAGCTCGCCGCGAGCGGGGTCGGGTTCTTGTCGACCAGTATGGAGATCGACTCCGTGCCGGAGATCCTGCTTTCGACACCGACCGGCACGACCGCGCCGTTTTCGGCGATGTCAGCGGCGCGCATGACAATGTCCGCGGACGACGCAGGACTGCCCGCGCCCATCGCCTTGAAGGCATCCGGCATCGTTTTTACCTCGAACGCGGCCTTGTTCCAGTCCGCCGCCAGCAGTTCACCGGGCCGCATGATCCCGGCGGCGGCCAGCAGCGCCAGCAACCCCGCGCCGCCTCCGGCCCTGAGCGTATTCCTGCGCATCTGATCCATCGTCTTCCTCCTAGTATTGATGAAGATATCCAATCCCGAAAATCACTCTACCAGCGTGCAAATCCCGTCGCCTAAAATACCTTCGATGGGGGCATTCAATTCCGGGCCGCGCGCGGCTTGGGCGTGGGCAGCAGCCGCAGAAGTTCGCGTCGCAACGGCTTCTTCTCGTCGAAGCTCCCGGCAATCTGGTTGCAGACGCTGCGGCAGATATCGACCATCGAGGGGTCGGCGATGCCGTAGTAGACCTGGCTGCCGGCCTTGCGGCGGGTCAGCACCCCGGCGCGGTGCATCAGGCTGAGGTGGCGGGACACGTTGGTCTGGGTCGCAGTGACCTCCGCGACGATCTGGGAAACGGACTTCTCTGTCTGGCAGATGGCGTGCATGATGCGCAGCCGGGTGGGTTCCGACAGGACGCGGAAGTAAGCCGCTACCGCGTCGAACACGGGATCCAGTTCGTCCAATTCAGGTGCTCCGTACAGGTTTCCGGAAAACGGCTTCTTGCGCCCGTGCCCGTTCAGGGACGGATATACGCATACCCTTCGCGCTGCCGCTGCATGAGTTGCACGACCCCCGCCGGCACGTAACCCAGCGACGGGAGCATGTCGGCCTTGGCCAGCTTCAGGTTCGTCATCGTGTTCTCGCAGGCAACGATTTTTACGCCGGTGGCCATGGCGTCCCGCACGCGGTTTGCCACCGGGGATTCCAGCTTGAGCATGCCGATGCCGGGGCCGTACGCGACGACTTCGATATCGACGTTGGCGGCACCCAGGTCCTGCTGGACGTTCCTGGCGTTATTCAGCGTCAGATTCCATTTCGCGGGATCGGCATCGCTGACCTGGAATACGACTTTCTGGCGCGCCGCCGGATCTGCCCCGAAACCGGGACCGGCGAAGCTTGCGCAAACGAGGGCGGCAACGACGGCTAGCATGCTGCGGTATGTAATCACACGTACTCCGGGCGGGTATCCGGTTAAATATATGAGCCTGTGCGCATATGGTCAATCATGCACTGCAGCACCGCGGCCCGGCGACGCCAGTAGAATGAGGCGCATGAACACCAACGACGAAATCTCCCTCACCCGGGACCTGCTGCAGCTCGACACCATCAACCCGCCCGGCAACGAACGCGACTGCGCGCATCGTATCGGCCGGCTGCTCGAGGACTGGGGCTACGCGGTGTCCTACTACGAGCACGCCGACCAGCGCACCAGCCTGATCGCGAGGCTCGGCGGGTCGGAAGCGAAGGCGCCGCTCTGCCTTACCGGCCACATCGACACCGTGCCGTTGGGCGCGGCGAAATGGAGCCGGGACCCGTTTTCCGGGGAGACCGACGGCGACAAGCTCTACGGCCGGGGGTCGTCTGACATGAAGGCCGGCGTGGCGGGGATCCTGCTGGCGGCGAAGAACCTCGCCAGGCACCTGCGCCCGACCGCGGGCGTGGTGCTGGTGCTCACCGCGGCGGAGGAGGGCGGCTGCATCGGCTCGAAGCACCTGATCCAGGTCGAAGGCCTGCTCGGGCGCGCGGGCGCAATGGTGGTCGGCGAGCCCACCTCCAACTATCCGGCGGTCGGCCACAAGGGGTCGATGAAATTCTGGGCAAAATTCCGCGGCGTGACCGCGCACGGTTCGATGCCCCACCTCGGCGTCAATGCTATCTACAAGGCGGCGCATGCCGCGTCGAGGATCGAGAAGTTCGAGTTCCACGACCACCCGCACCCGGTGATGGGCGGGCCGTCCATCAACGTCGGCACCTTTCACGCCGGGCAGACGATCAACTCGGTGCCCGATGAGGCGGTGCTCGGCGTGGACGTGCGCTCGATCGTGGGAATGGACCACGCGGCAGTCCTGCTACGGCTTCGCGAGATGCTCGGCGAGGAAGCCGAACTCGACGTTTTCCAGGACATGCCCGCCGTATGGACCGAGCCCGAGCACGAATGGATGCAACGCGTGTTCGACATCTGCGCGAAAACGCTGGGCGAAAAGCCCGAGCCGCGCACGGTCAGCTACAACAGCGACGCCGGCAATTTCCTCAAGGCCTGGCGCGGCGCGCCGACCGTGATCCTCGGCCCCGGCGAGCCCGCCATGGCCCACCAGACTGACGAGTATTGCCGCATGTCCCGGATCCGCGAATCAGTGGCGATCTACGAGGAAATCATCCGGGATTGGTGCGGCGTTTGATCCACCTCAAAGGCGGTGGCGTTAGCACCGGGTGCTTTGCCCCGGGGCGTATAATAGTGGCTTGATTTTGCAGGGCTTCGAGCGCCCCCAATCCCGGCCCAGATGACGCTGTTTGCCTTAGGCCTCAACCACCAGACCGCGCCCCTCGCCATCCGCGAGAAGGTTTCGATCGCCGCTGAAGCGCTGGCGCGCGCGGTCGGCGAACTCACGCGCGCGCGCCCGGTCAAGGAAGCCGCGATCATCTCGACGTGCAACCGCACCGAGCTTTACGTGTCGGCCGGGGAGCCCCGCGCGGCTGCGGACTGGCTCGCCGAGTACCACCAGCTCCCGGCCGGCGAACTCGTACCCTACCTGTACACGCTGCCGCAGGCGCAGGCGGTCCGGCACGCGTTTCGCGTCGCCTCGGGACTCGACTCGATGGTGCTGGGCGAGCCGCAGATCCTCGGCCAGATGAAGCAGGCGGTGCGCGCGGCGGAGTCCGCGGGCACGCTCGGCACCACGCTGCACAAGCTGTTCCAGAAGTCCTTCGCCGTGGCGAAGGAAGTGCGCACCACCACGCAGGTGGGCGCCAACAGCGTGTCGATGGCCGCCGCCGCGGTAAAGCTCGCGGCGCGTATCTTCCCCTCGATTGGCGAGCAGAACGTGCTCTTCATAGGCGCGGGCGAGATGATCGAATTGTGCGCCACGCATTTCGCCGCGCAGGGCCCGGCGCGGCTGACGGTGGCCAACCGGACCCTGGAGCGCGCGACCTCGCTCGCGCACCGGTTCAACGGCCGCGGCATCGAGCTGCGCGAGATGCCCGACCAGCTGCACGAGTACGACATCGTGGTGTCCTGCACCGCCAGTTCGCTGCCCATCCTCGGCAAGGGCCTCGCCGAGCGGGCGCTCAAGGCCCGCCGCCACCGCCCGATGTTCATGGTCGACCTGGCGGTGCCGCGCGACATCGAAGCCGAAGTGGGCGACCTCGACGACGTGTTCCTGTACACGGTCGACGACCTGTCGTCGATCGTGTCGGCCAACCTCGACGCGCGCCGCTCGGCCGTCGAGCAGGCCGAGGCGATCATCGAAACCCAGGTCGGCCAGTTCATGCACTGGATGGAAACGCGCGAAACCGTCCCGTTGATCCGCGCACTGCGCGAGCACGCGGAGCAGGCGCGCGGGCACGAGGTGGACCGGGCCCTGCGGTTGCTTGCGCGTGGCGACGACCCGAAGCAGGTGCTCGAGGCGCTGTCGCAGGGCCTCACGAACAAGCTGATGCACGCCCCGACCCAGGCGCTGAACGACGCGCAGGGCGAGGAGCGCCAGGCGCTCACGGGTCTCGTGGCGCGCCTCTTCCACATCAAGCGTTAGCTTCGCCCGCGGCTCACCTGCCATGGCTCGCCCATGAAAGCGTCCCTACGCGCCAAGCTCGAGCAGCTCGCCTCGCGACTGCAGGAACTCGACCGCCTGCTGTCCGAGGAGTCGGCCGCCAAGGACATGGACAGCTTCCGAAAACTGGCGAGGGAACACTCGGAGCTTTCTTCCGTCGTGGGCCTGTACTCGAGCTACAAGCTGGCCGAGGAGGATGGGGAAGCCGCGCGCGGCATGGCCTCGGACCCCGAGATGCGCAGCTTTGCCGACGAGGAGCTCAAGGCGGCGCGCGAGCGCATGGAGGTCTTGAGCGCGGAGCTGCAGAAAGTCCTGCTGCCCAAAGATCCGAACGACGAGAAGAACACGTTCCTCGAAATTCGCGCCGGGACCGGCGGCGACGAGTCGGGCCTCTTCGCCGGGGACCTGCTGCGCATGTACACGCGATTTGCCGAGCGTCTCGGTTGGCAGGTCGAGATCGTTTCAGAGAGCAGCTCGGAAACGATCTCGACCTGCCAGCCGAGCCGCTCCGCAAACCGCGTGTACATGCGCAACAGGTCCCCGGCGAACAGGCCCGACTCGTCGCCGCCGGTGCCGGCGCGGATTTCGAGGAA
>JANNWA010000598.1:0-16511 GCA_031408275.1 Pseudomonadota bacterium | reverse complement strand
CCAGGAACAAATTTCCCGGCCGCGGTTTGCTGACCGCAATGCTCACCTTCCCGCTCGCGTTCCCGGGCGTGGTGGTCGGGTTCATGGTGATCCTGCTGGCCGGGCGGCAGGGGCTGATCGGCGACATAACCGAGTGGGTGTTCGACTCGCGGCTGGTGTTCGCCTACTCGATGGCCGGCCTGTTCGTGGGATACCTTTACTTTTCGATTCCGCGCGTGATCCTCACGGTCATGGCCGCAGCCGAGAAGCTCGACCCGAAACTGGAAGAGGCGGCGCGCTCGCTCGGCGCCTCTCCCTGGCGGGTCATCGTGGACGTGCTGGTCCCTGGCCTGAAACCCGCTCTGATCTCGGCCGGGGCGATCTGCTTTGCCACCAGCATGGGGGCGTTCGGCACCGCGTTCACGCTTGCCACGCGCATCAACGTGCTGCCGATCACGATCTACACCGAGTTCACCAACTACGCCAATTTCGCCACCGCGGCCTCGCTCTCGATCGTGCTGGGCGTGCTCACCTGGCTGGTGCTCAACCTCGCGCGCACGTTCGCGGGATCGACCGTGGCGGCGGCGGCATGAAGAGGGGCGCGCGCTTCTGGCTGCAGCTCGGCTTCACCCTGCTGGTGTGCCTTTTCCTCGTGGTGCCGGTGCTGATGTCGGTGCTCGCGGGCGTCACGGAGAATTTCTTCATCGGCGTGAAAAGCGGCCTCACGCTGCGCTGGATCGGCGAAGTCTGGACGCTGTACGCGCGCACCGTCTACCTGTCGATCGGGATCGCAGTGGCCTGCCTCGGCGTCACCCTGGTGCTGGGCGTTCCGGCGGCCTACGCGCTTGCACGCACGCAGAACCGCTGGGCACGCGCGTTCGAGGAACTGCTGGTGCTGCCCGTTGCGGTGCCGGGCCTGGCCACCGCCCTGGCGCTGATCCTCATGTACGGGCAGTTGCGCGAATTCCGCTCGAGCTGGACTTTCATCCTGGTCGGCCATGTGCTGTTCACCCTGCCGTTCATGGTGCGTTCCGTGCTCGCGGTGATGGCGGCGATCGACCTGAAGACGCTCGAGGACGCGGCGGCGAGCCTGGGCGCCGGGTTCCGGCAGCGCTTCTTCCAGGTGATCCTGCCCAACGCAAGGCCCGGCATACTCGCGGGCAGCCTGATGGTGGTCACGCTGTCCATGGGCGAGTTCAACATCACCTGGATGCTGCACACGCCGCTCACGCAGACTCTGCCGGTCGGCCTGGCGGATTCGTACGCGTCGATGCGCCTCGAAATCGGCTCGGCCTATACCATCGTGTTCTTCTTCATGATCGTGCCGCTGCTGGTCGCCTTGCAGTGGATCTCCGACCGCGCCGCTAAACCCTCATGACGATCACCGCCGACTCCGTTCCGATCCGCCTCGCATCGGTCGCCAAGACCTTCCCTGACGGCACGCAGGCCCTGCAGCCGCTCGAACTGGAGATCGCTGCCGGCGAAACGCTGGTCTTGCTCGGCCCGTCCGGCTGCGGCAAGACCACGCTGCTGCGCATCATCGCCGGGCTGGAAGCGCCCGATGCGGGCGGCAAGGTGCTGTTCGGCGACGTGGATGTCACCGGGCTGCCGATTGAGCGGCGCAACGTCGGCATGGTGTTCCAGAGCTACGCGCTGTTTCCGAACATGAACGTGGCGGAAAACATCGGCTACGGGCTGCGCATCCGCGGGCTGGACGCCGCGGAACGGGCGAAGAAAGTCGAGGAGCTGCTCGCGCTCGTCCACCTCGAAGGGCATGGCGAGCGGGGAATCGACCAGCTCTCGGGCGGCCAGCGCCAGCGGGTCGCCCTCGCGCGCGCCCTCGCGGTGCGCCCACGCGCGCTGCTGCTCGACGAGCCGCTCACGGCGCTGGACGCGAAGCTGCGCGAACAGCTGCGCGCCGACATCGACCGGTTGCTGCGCTCGCTCGCGATCACCGCGGTATACGTCACGCACGACCAGTCCGAGGCGATGGCCCTCGGCGACCGCGTCGCGGTGATGGAAAAGGGCCGCATCGCGCAGATCGGCACGCCGCGCGAGATCTACTTCCGCCCGCGCACCGCCTTCGTGGCCGATTTCATCGGCAGCATGAACCGGATGTGCCTTGCGCCGGGCGCCGCGGAATCCCTGTTTCGCCCCGAGGACACGCGGATCGTGGCGGCGGGAGAGGCGCAGTTTTCGGGCACGATCGTCTCGGTCTTCTTCCTCGGCGACCATACCCGCCTGATGGTGGACTGCGGCTCCTCGCAACTGCTCACCGTGGAAACAACCGACCGGCGCGAATTCAGGCAGGGCGAGGCATTGCACCTGGCAGTCGATGCCGGCTCGCTGCTGGCGCTGTGAGGCCCCGGGGGCGCAACATAAGCTCCATGGCTCGAAGCGTGTGCGAGAATTTGAGCAGACTTTGATCGCCAGACTTGAGGAAGGAGAAGCCAGTGAAACCAGTTCTAGGTGCAGTTTTGTTCGCGTTTTCGGCTGCGGTGATGGCGCAGGCCCCCAGTGGAAAATGGACCGGCAGCGGACCCGCCAACCTGGGGCGGCCGGACCGCTGCTCGCCCAACTTGGCCGTCGAACTTGTCGTTGAAAAGGGCAAGCTCACGGGAAAGCTGGACTTCGGCAACCGGGTCCAGGAGATCGAGGCTGATGTTTCGGACGACGGGAAGTTCGAGACCTCGTTCGTGAACCCCTTCGGGCATACCATCAATATCAAGGGCAAGCTGGGCGACACCCTCACCGTCGACAACCCGATCAGGTGCGGCTACGGGAATATCCCCCTGAAACAGTAGCAGCGGCACTTGTCAACACAGGGCGTCCAATGAAGATTCTTCAGGCAATTTTTTGCGCAAGTGTGTTTCGACGCCACGTCGCGGGCAGGAAATATTCGGTGTTCGCAACCCCGCCGTAGTTCAGCGCATGATGCCGCGGTTGGCGGCCGCCAGGAAGCGCAGCAGCTCGTCCACTTCGGGCGCCGACTGTAGAGCCAATTCCTTCTTGGCTTCTTCCAGGGTCAACGCGCTCTTGTAGAGGGTCTTGTAGGCCCGGCGCACGTTCTCGACCTGCGCCGGCGTGAACCCCCGCCGCTTGAGCCCTTCGCTGTTGATCCCGTGGGGGGTCGCCGGGTTGCCGGCGCACGTGACATAGGCGGGGAGGTCCTTGAACAGGATGGAACCCATGCCGGAAATGGCGTGCACGCCGATATGGACGAACTGGTGCACGACCGTGAACCCACCCAGGATCGCCCAGTCCCCCACATGGACATGGCCGGCCAGCTGGGCGTTGTTGGCGAAAATGGTGTGGTCCCCGATCTGGCAATCGTGCGCCAGGTGGACATACGCCATGAACCAGTTGTCGTTGCCGACCCGGGTGACGCCGGCATCCTGCGCCGTGCCGCGATTGAAGGTGGAAAACTCCCGGATCGTATTGCCGTCGCCGATCTCGAGCCAGGTGTCTTCCCCCGCGTACTTCTTGTCCTGAGGCGCCGCTCCAAGGGAGCAAAACTGCCAGATCCGGTTCTCCTTGCCGATGCGCGTCGGCCCCTCGATCACGCAATGCGGCCCGACCCGCGACCCTGCCCCGATCGACACCTTGGGCCCGATCAACGTGTAGGCGCCGATCTCGACGTCGCCGGCCAGTTCGGCTGCGGGGTCGACGATTGCGGTGGGATGAATCCGGGTCAAGACCAGCCCCCTGGCAACGTGGTGTCCGCAATCGTGCTCACCGTGCACCTCTCCTGAACGTTGTTTGGCAGGCCACCTGCGCATTTGCCCGGTCGCGTGCAACGCGAGGGCGTTCGAAATGGCGCGAATTGAGTCCTGAGGATCGTGATCTTAGCGTATCGCAGCCGGTTCAAGCCGTTGAAATCGCTGCGAGAAAGTCCGTCGCCCGGCAGTCGAAGCTAAATGACCCCAACTTGATCGGGGTCAAATGGGTTCGGCGTAGAACCCATATCGTTCCTAACAGGGACGGTTCCCGAGCCGCATACGCACGAGGGCGAGACCATGAAACTGACGAGACGGGATTTCATCAAGGCATCGATTGCCACGGCCGGCCTGCTGGCCGCCGGGTGCGCAACGGTGGAGCCGGTTACCAGCGCGATGGTCGTGCGCAAGGCGAAGGCCGCGGGCCCGGCCAAGGGGGATTGGGTCGCCACCGCTTGTCAGGGTTGCACACAGTGGTGCGCGATCCAGATTTTCGTCCAGGACGGTCGCGCGGTGCGCGTGCGCGGCAACCCGCTGAGCAATACCAACCACGGCTTCGTCTGCCCGCGGGGCCACCTGATCCCGCAGCAGACCTACGATCCGGACCGGGTCAAGGTGCCGATGAAACGCACCAACCCGCTCAAGGGCCGCGGCGTCGACCCGAAATTCGTCCCGATCACCTGGGACGAGGCGCTCGACACGGTCGCCGAGAAGATGATGGAACTGCGCAGGAACGACGAGGCCCACAAGCTCACGTATATCCGCGGCCGCTATTCGCCGACCTCGACCGACCTCCTCTACGGCACGCTCCCCAGGCTCTTTGGCACGACCAACTATTACTCGCACAGCGCGATCTGCGCCGAGGCGGAAAAAATGGGGCCCGGACTTACCCAGGGATTCTTCGGCTACCGCGACTACGACCTGGCCAACACCAACTGCCTGGTCGCCTGGGGCACCGATCCGCTCGCCTCCAACCGCATGGTGCCGAATACCATCCACCGCTTCGGCGAGATCCTCGCCCGCGGCACGGTGATCGCAATAGATCCGAGGCTGTCCAATTCGGCGGCCAAGGCGCGGGAGTGGCTGCCGATCAAGCCGGGTACCGACGGTGCGCTGGCCGGGGCGATCGCGCACGTGCTGCTCACCGAGGGCCTGTGGAACAAGGAATTCATCGGCGATTTCAAGGACGGCAGGAACCTCTTCGCCGCCGGAAAGACCGTTGACGAGGCCGCGTTCGCAGAAAAGGAAACGCACGGCCTGGTCAAGTGGTGGAACCTCGAGCTGAAGGACCGCACCCCCGCATGGGCCGAGAAGGAAACCCTGATTTCCGCCGCGCAGACGATCCGGGTCGCGCGCGCGATGGGCAAGGCGGCGCCCAAGGTCGCTGTCTGGATGGGCCCCGGGGTCGCGATGAACCCGCGCGGCACCTACGCAGCAATGGCAGTGCACGCGCTGAACGGCCTGCTCGGCTCGATCGACGTCGAAGGCGGCACGCTGCAGAGCTCGAGCGTGCCGATCGGCGCGTTCCCGAAAATGGACGCCTACCTCGATGACATCGCCAAAGGCTACAGCAAGCACAAGAAGATCGACGGCCGCGGAGACAAGGACATGCCGGCGATGATGAACGCGCGGCCCGGCAGCGGAGTGGTGACCAACAACATCGCCAACGGCATGCTCAAGGACCCGGGCGCGGTCAAGGTGCTGATCTCCTCCTGGAGCAACTTCAATTTCTCGTGCACCGACCCGTCGCGCTGGGACCGGGCGCTGGCCAAGGTGCCGTTCTTCGTCCACATGGTGACCAACGCCTCGGAGATGACCCAGTTCGCCGACGTCGTGCTGCCCGCCACGCACAACTCGAGCGAGGGCTTCTCGATCATCACCAACGGCGGCAACACGCACGGTTACGCGACGATCCAGCAGCCCGCGGGCAAGCGCCTGTGGGACGTCAAACAGGAGGAAACCGAGGTGGTGTGGCTGCTCGCCCAGAAGCTCAAGGCCAAGGGGTTCCCGAACCTCTTCGACTACTACTCGAAGGAGTTCAAGGACCCGGAGACCGGCAAGACCCCGGCCAACGAGCGCGAGTTCACCGAGATCGCGGCCAAGATTTCCAGCGCGCCGATGTGGATGCCCAAGACGCCGATCAAGGGCGACCAGATCAACGGCTGGGCCGAGTTCCGCAGGAAAGGCATGTACAGCGGCCCGAAATACGCCTTCAAGAAGGGTTGGGGCGGCAAGTTCGCCACGCCCACGAAGAAGTTCGAGTTCTACAGCGAGGGCCTGAAGAAAGGCCTCGCTGAGCACGCCGCCAAGTACAAGACAACGAGCGATGACATCCTGACCGTCAGCGGCTACACGGCGCGCGGCGAACTGGCCTTTGTGCCGCATTACGAACCGCCCAAGCGCCACGGCAGCCCGGCGGACTACCCGTTCGAGTTCATCGACTACAAGTCGCGCCTCAACCGCGAAGGCCGCTCGCAGAACCTGCCCTGGTACCAGGAGTTCAAGAAAGTCGACCCGGGCGACGTCTCGTGGGGTGACGTGCTCAAGATGCACCCCTCCGACGGCGCGAAGCTTGGCCTGAAGACCGGCGACTCGGTGAAGATCACCTCGCCGGCGGGTGCGATCACCACCAAGCTCAAGCTCTGGGAAGGCGTCCGGCCCGGTACGGTGACCAAGTGCTTTGGCCAGGGTCACTGGGCCTATGGCCGCGTCGCCGCGCCCGGGTACGCCAAGGCGCAACCCAACGGCGGCAATAACAACGAGATCCTGGTCGACGACTACGACCGGCTGAGCGGCGCGACGGCGCGCAACGGCGGGTTCACGGGCGTAAGGGTCCAGAAGGCCTGATTCCAGGCGCACGAATCGAAGGAGAGAACAAAATGTCCAGACTTGGAATGGTGATCGACCTGCAGCGCTGCGTGGGCTGCGGAGCCTGCGCCTTCGCGTGCAAGGCCGAGAACAACACCCGCAACCGGGCCGACGGCCAGAGCCACAACTGGGCCGACTTCCTGATGAAGACCGAGGGCACTTTCCCGAACGTGACGCACTGGGTGATGCCCGTCCTGTGCAATCACTGCTCGGACGCCCCCTGTGTCAAGGCGTGCCCGGTCGAACCGAAGGTGATGTACAAGACGCCCGAAGGCATCACGATGCATGACAGCGAGCGCTGCATCGGCTGCAGGTTGTGCCAGGACGCCTGCCCTTACAGCCATGAGCAGCTTGGCGAGACCAGCCTCAGCGGCGAGACCTACAGCGTGATCAGCTTCAATGCCGAAGACAAGAACACCCAGCCCTACTGGGCCGACAAGTCACAGATGATCCCTGGATGCACCGCTTCAGGTGCGGAGATGGCCGCGGCCGCGGGAGCGGCGACGCCGGCGATGAACAAGTTCGAGGCCGGAGACGTGCAGCCGGTGCGCAGGTCAGGCATCGTTGAAAAGTGCACGTTCTGCTATCACCGCACGAGCCAGGGCCTGCAGCCCGCGTGCGTAGACGCCTGCCCGTCCAAGGCTCGGATCTTCGGCGACCAGGAAGACGCCAACTCCGAGATCGCCAAGGTGCTGAAGGCGGAGAAGTCGATCCGCCTCCAGGAAGACAAGGGCACCCGGCCGAACGTGCATTACATCGGCAAGTACAGCGCCCGGTCCTGAATCCCGGACCGGGTCCGTATACTGGGGACGGGCACCGCCCGCCCCCTTTTTTTTGGTCCAGGAGCGCAAATGCAGGAAGACGACGCAGCGAGGGAAACCGCACGCGAAGACCTTTGCAGGTTCCTGGCTGCCTGCTACTACCAACCAGGCCCGGAGTTCGCGGAGGAGAAGGTTTTCGACTCGATGCTCGCCGCCGCCGGCCGGATCGACCCTGACCTTGCCGCGCGTGCGCGCCGCCTGGGCGAGCATTTCTCCGCCGAAGGGCACGACACGCTGCTGCTCGACTACACGCGCCTGTTCCTCGGCCCCATCCAGCCGGTCGCCAAGCCCTATGGTTCGGTCTGGGTGAGCGCCGACAGCTCGCTCATGGGGGACACGTCGATGGCGGTCGTGGAACTCTACGACGCGGGTGGCTTCGAGATCGCCGAGGATTTCCGCGAATTGCCCGACCACATCGCCGCCGAGCTGGAGTTCCTTTACCTGCTTACCTTCCGGCAGAACCAGGCGCGCCGGTCGGGCGACCAGGCAGGGCTCGATGCGGCAACGGCTCTTCGGACACGATTCCTCGATGAGCACCTCGGGCGCTGGGTAGGGCCATTCACCGCCGCCGTCGCGGCTGGCGCACAGAGCGCTTTCTACCGCGAGCTTGCCGGACTCACCGATCGCTTCGTCACGATGCAGGCCAGGTCACGCCCGCACTTGTAATCCGGATCGATTAGTCGCCCCGCGAGGGTGCCGGCTGATCCTCGAAACCCTGGTAAGGCCCGGTGCCGGCGTTCTCCGCCACGGAGGCCGCGATGAACGCGCCCTGCTTCACGTCGAACACGTGGACCTCGCCATCCTCGAGCACGTAGTGCCAGCCGTGCAGCGTCAGCTTTTTCGCCTCCACCCGCTCGCGCACCATCGGGTAGTCCATCAGCCGCTCCAGCTGCAACACAACGGCGCGTTGCTCGGTGCGGCGCAGGACCTCGGGACCCGGCTCGGCCACCGGGAGCACCGCCTCGGCGCCGAGTTGGAGCCATTGAGCGAGGTTCCTTGCGCCCGGCGGGACCTCGCCGTACAGCGCGCGAATGCCGCCGCAGTGGCTGTGGCCGCAGACGATGATGCGGACGACTTCGAGGTTGAGCACCGCGAATTCGATGGCTGCGGCGGTGCCGTGATACCCCTTGGAGCCATCATAGGGAGGCACGAAGGCGCCGACGTTGCGCACGAGAAACAACTCGCCGGGCCCGCTGCCCGTCAGCAGGTAGGGCACCAGGCGCGAATCGGAACATCCGATGAACAGCGTGGTCGGGCGCTGGCCGTCGTCGACCAGCGTGCGGAACTGCGCCCGGTATTGTGGGAATGCGTCGTCGTGGAAGCGCCGCAGGCGCTCGAGCAGTTCGTCGGGCATCGGCGCCGCCGCCTTGCCTACTGCACGAGCGGGGTCGCGGCCGCGTCGAGTTCCACCCCCTGGATCACCGCCTGGCCGGCCAGCAACTGCAGGTACTGGCGCAGCGCGGTGACGTAGGCCTGCTGGCGCAGCGCCATGGCGACCGCGCCGCGCACCGATTCGAAGCTTTGCTGCACGCCCGGTTCGCGCTCGAGGACTTCCACCACGTGGAGCCCGAAGCGGCTGTGTACCAGCCGCGGCAGCACGCCCACCTCGGCGTGGCCGAACAGTTCGCGCGCGAACTCCGGTGCGCAATCGCCCGCCTCCAGCCAACCGAGGTCCCCGCCTTGCGCGCCGGTGGGGCAATTGGAAAGCTCGCCCGCGGCCTTGGCGAAGAGATCTTCGGACTTGCCGTCATGGCAGCGCACCTCGAGCAACGCGGCCTCGGCGCGCTTGCGCAATGCCACCACGTTCACGCCCGGCGTCACCGCGAACAGGATATGCCTCGCCCGCACGCGCTCTCCACTGCGATAGTTCGCCTGGTGGGCGGCATGATGGCGCCGGCAGGCCTCCTCCGCGGGTTCGGGAAGCGCCAGTTCGCGCTCGAGCAGTGCACCGATCGCGGCAGCCGCGGGTTCACTGATGACCCCGTCCGGGCTCGGTGCGTCCCCGGCCTCCAGCAGTCCGGCGGCCTGTGCCGCCTGGCGCAGGAGTTCGGTGCAGGCGCGCTGGCGGAGTTCTTCGGGTGTAAGCGCCCCGTTCGGCGTGTTCAACGCGACGCCGTTGACGCGCGCGATCGAGGCAGTCGGAGCGGGCGGAAAGACGAGCGCTGGCATGGGTGCGGGCATCGATTCGGGCTGCGGCGCAATGTTCAGTTCGGCAAGGTTGACGATCGGCATCGCGTTCGCTCCTCAGGCGCCGGGCTGGCGCGGCAGGTTGTGCCCGGCCGGCAGATTCAGGCGCCGGCTGCGCACCACCTGGTGCGGACGGAACAGGTAGGCGACCACCGCAAAGCCACTCCACACATGCACCAGCCGGCTGAAAGGGATCAGGAGGAAGATGGTCATGCCGAACACGATGTGGAACAGATACGGCCAAGGCAGCCCGGCCAGTGCCGTCGCGTCCACCGGCCGCAATGTGACGATGCGCTGCGCCCAGTCGGCCAACACCAGCATTACGCTGCCGTCGGCATGCTGCAGCGAGTACGGCAGCGTGATGAGACCGACCACTAACTGAATCCACAGGATGACGAGCACCGCAATGTCCGTGGGGTGGCTCGTGAGGCGGATGCGCGCGTCGAACACGCGCCGGTACAAGAGCAGCGTCAAGCCGATAAAGCACATCAGCCCGGCGGCCCCGCCCGCCACGACGGCCAGCATCTGTTTGCTCGCTGCGCTCATGAAGGCGCCGTATACGGCATGCGGCGTGAACAGCCCGACCAGGTGGCCGAAGAACAGAAACAGGATCCCGATATGAAACAGGTTGCTGCCCCAGCGCAGGACGCCGGCGCGCAACAACTGCGATGAATCGCTCTTCCAGGTGTACTGGTTCTGGTCGAAGCGGATCAGGCTGCCCGCGAGGAACACCGTGAAACAAACGTAGGGATAGACTTGAAACAGGAATCCGTGCAGTCCGCTCATTTGCATGCTCCTTCGGCCGGGTTGGTTTTGCGCACGATGTGCACTGGTTGCGGCTGGCCGGGTTTCGCCTGGCCTTTGGTGGAACAGCCGTCGAACACCACGGGCTCCATCCAGCTCTCGTCGAGCGGCTCTTCAGCGGCGGGCTTGATCGCCTTCGCCGTCTCACCGGCCAATTCGATCAGCGCGCCCAGCACGCTTGCGTAGGCGCTGGCGCGCTCGTCGAGCGCACCGAAGATCGCGTTGAAGATATGCGCCATCTCGGCGAGGAAATCGCGCGCCTCGCGCGGCGGCTGGGTGGAGACGAATTCGAGCACCGCAGGCAGATAGTCGGGCAGTTCGCCCTCTGCGAGCATCAGCCCCGCCTTTGCGTAGGTCTGACCCAGGTCGATCAACGCCGGGCCGCGCTCACGCGAATCGCCATGCACATGCTCGAACAGGTGCAGCGAGGTGCCGCGGCCCCGGTCGAACAGCTCGACGTAGTCGGCTTCGGCCGCGAGCGGTTCGGCGTGTTCGATGGCATCGATCAGCGCGGTCAACTCGGCGCGGCGCAACTGGGACAGGGCGCCCTCCGAGCCCAGCAAGTCACGCATCTCGGGCAGGTAGCGCCGCATTTGCGCATCGGGGTAGGCAAGCAGAGCCCCGAGTACGCGTAGGGTCTTCGCCATCGGCCGTACAGGTTTGAGTTCGAACATGGTCAGACCTCCGCCCGGATCGGAATGGTGCGCCTTTTCTCGCTGCCGAAGAGGCTCGGCTCGCTCGTGCCCTCGGAGCAGCCGTTGCCGAAGGTAAAGCCGCAGCCGCCGCGCACGTTGAAGGTGTTCTCGGCGTATTCGCGGTGGGTGCTCGGGATGACGAAACGATCCTCGTAGTTGGCAATCGCCATTACGCGGTACATGTCCTCCACCTCCAGCTGCGTGATGCCCACCTGCTCGAGCACCTTGGTGTTGATGCGCCCATCGACATGCTTTTCACGCTGGTAGGCACGCATCGCCAGCATGCGCTCCAGCGCCCTCACCACCGGCACGGTGTCACCGGCGGTCAACAGGTTGGCCAGGTAATTTACTGGGATGCGCAGCTGCTTGACGTCAGGGATCTCGCCGTTCGCGCCCACGTGTCCGGCGTTGGCCGCCGCGCTGATCGGCGACAGGGGCGGTACGTACCAGACCATCGGCAGCGTGCGGTACTCGGGGTGCAGCGGCAGCGCGACTTTCCACTCCACCGCCATCTTGTAGACCGGGCTCACGCGCGCGGCCTCCATCCACTTGTCCGGGATGCCGTCGATCCTCGCCTGTTCGATCACTGCAGGATCGCTTGGATCGAGGAAGATATCGAGCTGTGCCTGGTACAGGTCGCGGTCGTGTTCGACGCTCGCCGCCGCTGCGATGCGGTCGGCGTCGTACAGCAGCACGCCGAGGTAACGGATACGACCGACACAAGTCTCGCTGCACACCGTCGGCTCCCCGGCTTCGATGCGCGGATAGCAGAAGGTGCACTTCTCGGCCTTGCCGCTCTTCCAGTTGTAGTAGATCTTTTTGTACGGGCAACCCGAGACGCACATGCGCCAGCCGCGGCACTTGTCCTGATCGATCAGCACGATGCCGTCTTCCTCGCGCTTGTAGATCGAGCCCGAGGGGCAGCTCGCCACGCAGGCGGGGTTCAGGCAGTGCTCGCACAGGCGCGGCAAATACATCATGAAGGTGTTCTCAAACTGGCCGAGCATCTCCTTTTGCGCCTGCTCGAACCCCTCGAGGTTCTTGTCCTTGCTGCGCTTGGCGAACTCGCCGCCAAGGATCTCTTCCCAGTTCGGGCCCCAGACGATCTTTTCCATCTGCTTGCCAGTAATCAGGCTGCGCGGTCGCGCGGTCGGCGTGGCCTTCATCTCGGGCGCCGACTGCAGGTGCCCGTAGTCGAAAGTGAACGGTTCGTAGTAGTCGTCGATCTCGGGCAGGTTGGGATTGGCGAAAATCTTCATCAGGAGCTTCCACTTCGCGCCCTGGCGGGGCTCGATCCGGCCATTGGGCTTCCTCACCCAGCCGCCGTTCCACTTGTCCTGGTTTTCCCACTCCTTCGGATAGCCTATGCCAGGCTTGGTCTCGACGTTGTTAAACCAGGCGTACTCCATTCCCGGGCGGCTGGTCCAGACGTTTTTGCAGGTAACCGAACAGGTGTGGCAGCCGATGCACTTGTCCAGATTCAATACCATGCCGATCTGCGCGCGAATCTTCATGCCACTTCTCCTTCGGCCTGTACGGCGCGGATCAGTTCGTCAGCCACCGGTGTGTCGAGCCAGTCCACCTTGTTCATCTTGCGCACCACGACGAACTCGTCGCGATTTGTGCCGATGGTGCCGTAGTAGTTGAATCCGTAGCTGAACTGCGCGTAGCCGCCGATCATGTGCGTGGGCTTGAGCACAATGCGCGTCACCGAGTTGTGGATGCCGCCGCGCGCGCCGGTGATCTCGCTGCCCGGCGTGTTGACGATCTTTTCCTGCGCGTGGTACATCATGACCATGCCTGGATTGACCCGCTGGCTCACCACCGCGCGCGCTGCAATAGCCCCGTTCAAGTTGAACAGCTCAATCCAGTCGTTGTCGACGATGCCGGCGCGCTTCGCGTCGTCTTCCGAGATCCACACGCATGGCCCACCCCGGCTGAGGGTCAGCATCAGCAGGTTGTCGGTGTACGTCGAGTGGATGCCCCACTTCTGGTGCGGGGTGATGAAGTTCAGCGCGATCTCGGGGTTGCCGTTCGGCTTGATGCCCTGGATCCCGGCGGTCGTCTTCAGGTCTACCGGCGGCCGGTAGCTCGAGAAGCCTTCGCCGAAGGCGCGCATCCACGGGTGATCCATGTAGAACTGCTGCCGCCCGGTGAGCGTGCGCCAGGGGATTAGCTCGTGCACGTTGGTGTAGCCGGCGTTGTAAGAAACGGTCTCGCTCTCGATGCCGCTCCAGGTTGGCGAGGAGATGATCTTCCGCGGCTGCGCCTGGATGTCGCGAAAGCGGATTTTCTCGTCTTCGCGGTGGATTGCCAGGTGCGTGTGGTCGAGGCCGGTTTGCTTGCCCAGCGCCTGCCAGGCCTTCACCGCGACGTGGCCGTTGGTTTCCGGGGCGAGCTGCAGAATGACCTCACAGGCATCGATGTCCGACTCGATCTTCGGCATCCCGTGGGTCACGCCCTCGGCCGTGACCAGCCCGCTCAGCTCGCCGAGTTGCTTGACTTCTTCCTGCGTATTCCATGCGATCCCCTTGCCGCCATTGCCGGCCTTGCCCAGCAGCGGACCGAGTGCGGTAAAGCGTTTGTAGACATTCGGATAATCGCGCTCCACCACCTGCATGTTCGGCGCGGTCTTGCCGGGTATCAGCTCGCACTCGCCGCGCATCCAGTCTTTCACTTCGAACGGCTGAGCGAGTTCGGACGGGCTGTCATGCATCAGGGGCGAGAGCACGAGCTCCTTCTCCACTCCCAGATGGCCGACGCAAATTTCGCTGAATTTTTTCGCAAAACCCTTGTAGATGTCCCAGTCGCTGCGCGATTGCCAGGCCGGATCCACCGCGGTCGAGAGCGGATGGATGAAGGGATGCATGTCGCTGGTGTTGAGGTCGTTCTTTTCGTACCAGGTGGCGGTGGGCAGCACGATGTCCGAATACAGGCACGTGGTGCTCATGCGAAAGTCGAGCGTCACCAGCAGGTCGAGCTTGCCTTCGGGCGCCTTGTCGTGCCACACCACCTCGGTGGGCTTTGCTTCCTCCAGACCTAGATCCTTGCCCTGCACGCCGTTGCTGGTGCCCAGCAGGTGTTTGAGAAAATATTCGTGGCCCTTGCCAGACGATCCCAGCAGGTTGGAGCGCCACACGAACAGGTTGCGCGGCCAGTTGGCAGGAAGATCTGGGTCGGTGCAACTCATCTTCAGCGCGCCGTCCTTGAGTGCCTTGACTGCGTAGTCCCTGGGATCCACGCCGGCAGCCTGCGCGTCGCGCACCACCTGCAGCGGGTTGGTCTGCAACTGCGGAGCAGAAGGCAACCAGCCCATGCGCTCGGCGCGCACGTTGTAGTCGATCATGCTGCCGGCATACAGCTTCTTGTCGGCCAGCGGCGAGATCACTTCCTCCATGCCCAGTTTCTCGTAGCGCCACTGGTCGGTGTGCGCATAGAAAAAGCTCGTGCTGTTCATCTGGCGCGGCGGGCGGATCCAGTCGAGCGCAAACGCAAGCGGCGTCCAGCCGGTCTGCGGCCGGAGCTTTTCCTGGCCCACGTAGTGCGCCCAGCCGCCGCCGCTCTTGCCTATGCAGCCGCACATCATCAACATGTTGATGACGCCGCGGTAGTTCATGTCGCTGTGGTACCAGTGGTTCATCGCCGCGCCGATGATCACCATCGAACGGCCTTGGGTCTTGTGCGCGTTCTCGGCGAACTGCCGCGCCACCGTGATGAGCTGCGCGCGCGGCGTACCGGTAATGCGCTCCTGCCAGGCCGGCGTATAGGGTGTGTCGTCGTCGAAGTCCCTGGCCGCAAGCTCGCCTGCCAGCCCACGCGCCACGCCGTAATTCGCGACCTGCAAGTCGAATACGGTGGCCACCAACGCCTCGTGGCGGTCGCTGCCCGTGCCCAAGGCAATGCGTTGCACAGGCACAGTGCGTATCAGGACATCCCCATTCGGGCCTTTTAAGACGTTGTTGGGAAAATGCTCGCTCTCGATCCCTCCGAAATAGGGGAAGCCGACCCTGGCCGTTTCCGCGCCCGCCTGTTCGCCTTCGAGCACCGAGAGCCTGAGTGTCACCTCGCTGCCCTGGCGCGCGTCCTTCGCTTCCAGGTTCCATTGGCCCTGGTCTGCGCGACCGTCCGGCCCCCAGCGAAAACCGATGGCGCCGTTGGGCAGCACCACTTTTCCGGACGCATCGAAAGCAACCGTCTTCCATTCCGGATTGTTGGCCTGGCCGAGCGCGTCCTCGAAATCCGAGGCGCGCACGTAGCGGTCAGGCACCGTGATGACTTCGCCATTCGGAAGGGTATGTTCCTTCAGCATGACCAGCATCGGCATGTCGGTGTAGCGGCGCACGTAATCGTCGAAGTAGGCGCTGCGCTGCCCGCCCCCGTCGGGAAAGTAGAACTCCTTCAGGATCACATGGCCCATTGCCATCGCCACCGCGGCATCGGTACCCTGCTTGGGGTGCATCCAGATGTCGCACAGCTTGGCGACCTCCGAGTAGTCGGGCGTCACCGCCACGGTCTTCGCTCCCTTGTAGCGCACCTCGGTGAAGAAGTGCGCATCGGGCGTGCGCGTCTGCGGTACGTTGGAGCCCCAGGCGATGATGAAGCTCGAGTTGTACCAGTCGGCCGACTCGGGCACGTCGGTCTGCTCGCCCCAGATTTGCGGGCTGGCCGGCGGCAGGTCGCAGTACCAGTCGTAAAAACTCATGCATACGCCGCCGATCAGGCTTAGGTACCTCGAGCCCGCGGCATAGCTCACCATCGACATGGCCGGGATCGGCGAGAAGCCGATCACGCGGTCGGGGCCGTGCTTTTTGATCGTGTAGACGTTGGCCGCGGCGACGATCTCGTTTACCTCGTCCCAGGAGGAGCGCACGAAGCCGCCCAGGCCGCGTACTTGCTGGTAATCGCGGCGCCTTGCATCGTCCTCGACGATAGAGGCCCAGGCGTCGACCGGCGAATGCACGAGGCGCGCCGCGCGCCAGCTTTTCAATAGACGGCCGCGCACCAGCGGGTACTTCACGCGGTTGGCGCTATACAGGTACCAGCTGTAGCTCGCACCGCGCGCGCAGCCGCGCGGCTCGTGGTTGGGCATGTCCCAGCGCGTGCGCGGATAATCGGTCTGCTGCGTCTCCCAGGTGACGATGCCGCCCTTGACGTAGATCTTCCAGGAACACGACCCAGAGCAGTTCACGCCGTGGGTGGAACGCACGATCTTGTCGTGCGCCCAGCGGTTGCGGTAGGCGTCCTCCCAGGTGCGGTCTTCCCCGTTGGTAACGCCGAAGTCGCCGGAGAAACTTTCCCTCGGCTGGGTGAAGAACTTCAAACGGTCAAGAAAATGGGACATCGCGTGCTCCTGTTAGTCGTAAGTGAATGGTGAACGGTGAAACCCGAGAACTCTGTTCACTGTCGCAAGTGAACGGTAATCGGTGAACGGTGAACGGTGA
>JANNWA010000597.1:0-2761 GCA_031408275.1 Pseudomonadota bacterium | reverse complement strand
CCAACGGCAAGGGATCGACGGTGGCCTTCCTGCGCGCTAATCCGCAACCCTGTGGAGGTGTACTCTGATGGAAGTGAATGGCCTTGGCGAAGCGCAGGAAAAAGACCTCGCGTTGCTGATCGCCGATTTGTCCGGCTACACGGCGTTCACCGAGACGCACGGCGCGTTGTACGCCTCTGAAATCGTGCTCCGATTTCAGCGGCTCGCCAGAGAGAGCCTCGAGCCCGGTGTGGCGATCATCAACAGCATTGGCGACGACGTGTTTTGCGCGGGTGCGGATACGCTCGCCGTAGTGCGGACCGCGCTGCGCTTGCGCGACGAGGTGGAGCGCTTGGCGGATTTTCCGAACATCCGCACGGGCGTGCATTGCGGCCGGATCGTCGAGCGCGAGCGCCAGTATTTCGGCGCTCCCATAAACCTTACCGCCCGTGTTGCTGGCTATGCGGCTGGCGGACAGGTCCTGTGCACTGAGCCTATCGCGCGCGCGGTGCACGGGCGCGCCGAGTTCGAGACGCGTGCGATCGGCGAGCGGCGCTTCAGAAACGTGTCGCGTTTCGTGGCCGTCTTCGAGCTGATGCGAGTGAGCGCGACGGTACGAACCTCGGCCATCGATCCGGTCTGCAGGATGCAGGTCGAGACCGCCCGCGCCGTTGCAACGATTGCCCATGCGGGGACCGTTTACCATTTCTGCTCGCTCAAATGCGCGGGCGCTTTTGCGAATGCTCCGGATCTGCACGTCGGGACCGGGTGATGTCCGATGATCTCGAGGTCCAGATGAATCGCAGGGATGCTCTTGCGCTGGCCGCCTCGTCGGCGCGCTCTACGCGGCTGGCAGAGCGCCGATCAGATCGAGCGCTACGGACAGAAGCTGGGCTCAAATCCGCTGCGCGACTGGATCTTTCCGAAGCTGGGTCTGTGCGGCGGTGACGCCATCCGGCGCTTCGTCGTCGAGCGGGTGGGATCGCTGAAGATCGAATCGATGCCGACGCGTTTTGCCGCGGTCGCGACCGATCTGCAAAGCGGCAAGACAAGGATTTTCGATCGGGGTGACCTCGGCCTGGCCGTGCAGGCCTCGGGCAGCATCCCGGGTCTGATCGAGCCGGTGCATTCAGAGGGAAGGCTCTACGTCGACGGTAGCCTCGCGGCGCCGGCGCCGGTGCCGGTCCGGGCCGCGCGGCGACTGGGCGCGAATCGGGTAATTGCAGTCGACGTGACTTTTCCGCCGGACCAGGCGAGCCTCGGCGATTCTTTCGATGCGCTCTACCAGGGACTTTCGATTCTTACAAACCGGCTTGCACAGGAAGAGCGCGCAACGGCAGATATCGTCATCGCTCCTCAACTGCCCAAACACAGCGATATGAGACCGGCAACGCTCAAGGCATTGGTCGAGGCGGGCGAGCGCAGCGCGCTTGGAGCCATGCCGATGCTGCGCAGGTTGTTCACTGCCCCGCCACCATGAGAAACCTGTGATCAACGAGGCCTTCCGGTTGATGGGCGTGCCGGACGGCGCGTTCGTGAATGTCGATGGAGAAGAGCGCCTGGCCGAAATACCCGACCGCAATCGGGTATTCCTAGATGAGGACGCGGCCAAGGAACTGGGATCGACTGGATTCACGCTGCGGCAGGTGGGCGTCTGCCGTCTCAAGGGTTTCAGCGGGTTTCATCGGGTGTCCGAGTTGCTCTGGAAGCGCGGAGAAACCTGATATTGCGATCTTGACGATCGTGTGGGTCCGGGCCGCCCCAAACGGCCGCAGTGCTGCACAAGGGCCGCGGCATCGTGACGGGGGTAAGTGCGCCGGACGGCTATCTCGAACTCAAGCATGAGCCGATCCCCTCGATGCGAATGGGCGAAATGCAGACGGGCTTTGCGGTCGCCGACAAGAAGCTGCTCGAAGGGGTGAAGAAGGGTGATGCGGTCGAATTCGAAATGAGCGGCTTGCCGAACAAGGACGGTGACTTCGCTATCGAGCGGCTCCAGCGGGTCCCCGGTGGCAAGCCATGATCGCTGCATGGATCGGCTCAGCGTATGCGGCCCAGGGCGATGACCATGGCGTAGTCGAGATCCCGTGGCCTACTACCCGATCAGGCGGCGAAGGCACAATTTATGAACTTTTACATCGCAAATTCTAGTACAGGAGCGGCTATCCTGTTAATATATGTACCGGTACCGGTACATTTAATGATGCAATATTATGACACCGGCATCGATCCGGCCCGCAACCATCGCCGCAGCGCCACCAGCATCCAGATCGCTTCCACCACCCCGAACGGCCACGCGCCCTGCAGGAAGCCGTAGATCGACCCCAGCCCACAAGCCAGGGCGAAGCCGAGGATGAACCACCGGCTGACGTGCTCGTAGGCGTAGCACACGAGCATCGCGGAGACTGCGAAGAGGCCGAACCAGGTAAGAAGGTCCATTGCTAATTTGATCCTTTCATTTGCGCAGGCCATGAACGAAGCGCGCGAGCCCGCCCTCCCCCTGATGTTGGCCGGCCTGTGCGGTTCCGCGGCCGGGCTCAACTCATGTTCGCTGCTTCGGTAGCAACTCACCCAGCGCGTACAAGGTCTTTTGCGGGAACTGCGCCAGCGGATAGAAGCGCGTGATCAGCGCGACCGCCTGTTCGTAGCTGCCGACGGCAAGGTGCCGGAGCAGATAGCGAATGTCGTCCTCGTCGTGGGATTCCGCACCGATTCTCAGCGCAAGGCATTTCATCGCCAGCAGGTAGTCGGGTTGGGCCACCATGATTCGCAGGTGATCGAG
>JANNWA010000596.1:0-4340 GCA_031408275.1 Pseudomonadota bacterium | reverse complement strand
TCACCCAGTCCGACACCGCGCCCATGGTGCAGAAATTGGTTTTCGCGCCAACCGCCCCGAAGATGAGCGCCAGGATGAATGCGCCGCCTGCTACATAGGCTGCCAGTTGTGCGGTGCCTGCTTCTGTCATGTCCTCTGGTTTTCCTTATGCAATCGCCCAAGCATGAAATTCGGCCACGATTCCGGGCCGGTGCCCTACTTGCATTTCATCAGGACGATGAATTCGTTGTTCGCCTCGGACTGCGAAAGCAGCTCATTTCCGGTCTGCTTGCAGAAAGCCTGGAAGTCCTTTACCGAACCCGGGTCGGTGGCGACGATCCGGAGTATCTGGCCGGATTGCATGTCGGTAAGCGCTTTTTTCGCGCGCAGGATGGGAAGCGGGCAGTTGAGGCCGCGCGCATCGAGGTCTTTGTCAACATTCATGTCGGATTACCCTGTGGTGGAAGAAAGGATGTTCCTGCAAAACCCGGTCGCCGGAAACGCAACCAGTCAAGCGTATCGCGCGAGCAACTCGGCCACGTGTTCCGCGCTGGCCTGCCGCTCGTCACTGCGCTGTGCGCCGCCGGCCTTGATCATGCACGCGACCATTTCGTAGAACGCGCGATCAAGCGCCTTGCGCGCGGCCGAAAGCTGCTGCGCGATGCTTTCGCACTCCTCATCGGCGTCGATCATTCGGCGTACCGCGCGCACCTGACCTTCAATGCGCGCGAGCCGTGCAAGCATCGACTGCTTTGCCTCCGGATCGTGCAGCTGGGCGTTGGCCATGTGATACCTCCTATACCCCGGATGGTATCGACAGGATGGAGAGCATGCAAGTCACGGGCTTGGACTTCCTTTTAGATATCAATATTCTATGCTGCTGTGCAGCGAATTTATGCCGGTTCGATACTTGTTGCAGATACCCTTGGGGAGTATTAGTCTGCGTAGCCTCACTGCGAAGGAGGTCTTAAGAATGGCCGCGCAACCTGATACTGCCACCCTCGATCGATTGATCAGCGAGCGGCTGGACGCTCTTCTGCCCGGCAAGCTGGCCGCAATCGAAGCTGCCAAGACGCCCTCGATGACCATCATCGCAACCAAGGGGACACTCGACTGGGCCTATCCGCCGTTCATCCTTGCCTCAACCGCCGCGGCGCTCGGTTGGGAAGTCTCGATCTTCTTCACCTTCTACGGCCTCACTCTGCTCAAGAAGGACCTCGACCTGAATATCAGCCCGCTCGGCAACCCGGCCATGCCGATGAAGATGCCATTCGGCCCGGACTGGTTCAAGAGCGTCGAGTGGAATATCCCGAACGCCGTGCAGTCCATCATCCCCGGTTTCGAGAGCTTGGCCACCGGGCTGATGAAGCAGACCATGAAGAACAAGGGCGTGGCGACGGTGGCCGAATTGCGCCAGGCCTGCGTGGAGTCGGACGTCAATCTGCTCGGCTGCCAGATGACGGTCGATCTGTTCGGATTCACCCGGGATGATTTCATTCCCGAGGTCAAGGATTATTGCGGCGCCGCCTCGTTCCTGGGGTTGGCGCAGAAGTCGAACGTCAGTCTGTTCATCTAAATCAAGCTAAGGGGAGTTAACTTGAAAAGACATCTGCTTGCCGCGGCCATCGCAGCCGCATTGCTGCCTTTATCGGCGGGTGCCACGACCGGGTACTTTCAGCATGGCTACGGCATCATGTCCAAGGGCATGGGCGGCGTCGGTATCGCGCTGCCACAGGACTCGCTCGCAGCGGCCACCAACCCGGCCGGAATGGCCTGGGTCGGCAATCGCGTCGACGGCGGCCTGGATTGGTTTGCGCCCAAGCGCAGTTCCGAGATCGTCGGAAACGGTGCAGGCGCATCCGGAAACTACGACGCCAACGGTCGCAAGAGTTTCCTTGTTCCGGAGTTCGGCTTTAACCGCATGGTGAGCCAGAACCTCGCGCTCGGGGTCTCGGTGTACGGCAATGGCGGCATGAACACCTACTACAACAACAACCCCTTCCGCGCCTTCGGCGGCAGCAACCCGGGGGGCATAGACCTGATGCAATTGTTCATTGCTCCGACCGCGGCGCTGAAGGTCGGCAATCATTCGTTCGGCGCGTCGCTCAACATCGCGTATCAGCAATTTGGCGCGCAGGGACTCGAAGGGTTCAGGGCAATGTCTGCAAACCCCGAAGCTGTCACCAACCGGGGGCGCGACACGTCGACCGGCCTCGGCCTGCGGCTCGGCTGGACCGGGCAGGTGTCGCCGAATGTCACGCTCGGCGCGACCTACCAGACCAGAACGCACATGAGCAAGTTCGACAAGTACAAGGGCCTGTTCGCCGAACAGGGCGGGTTCGACATTCCGGAGAATTTTGGTGCGGGCGTCGCGTTCAGGGCGACCCCGGCGCTCACGATCGCCGCAGACGTCGTACGGATCAATTATGGCGACGTGAAAGCGGTGGGTAATACGGTGAACTGCCTGTTTACCGGTACCTGCCAGCTCGGGACCTCGAGCGGAGCGGGATTCGGTTGGCGCAACAGCACCGTATACAAGATCGGCCTTGCCTACGAGGTCAGCCCGACGCTGACGCTGCGTACCGGTTACGCGACGCTGAAGCAGCCGATACCGAACAGCCAGACGTTTTTCAACATTCTTGCCCCCGGCGTGGTCGAGGACCATATGACGATGGGCGCGACCTGGAAGTTGTCGAAGCAGGCCGAACTGAGCTTCAGCTACATGCACGCGTTCGAGAAGAAGGTCAGCGGCTCGGGTTCGATCGCAGCCGGATTCGGCGGCGGCGAGGCGAACCTGCGCATGAAGCAGGACGCCCTCGGCGTGGGCTTCGGCTGGAAATATTGAGCGCGCGGCCGGGCCGGCGGAGCCGGCTCGGCCCTTGCGGATGCAGTCCCCGGCGGCGCCACGCAACAACGGTCCGATAATGCGCAATTGATGCGCAACTTTCCGCAACTCGCGAGCGCAGTCCAGCGCAACTGCGACATCTCGGATGCGCGTCACGCCGGCGATTACGGCCTGTGCACCTTCCTGCTCAAGATGCGCGAGTTCTACCGCTGGGAGAACGAGCTGCCGTTCGCGACCGTTCTCCCGAAAGACCGGCTTGGCGAGTGGCTCGCCGGCCGTGAGCAACTCTGGGACCGCGTCGAGGGCGAGGATTTTCTCCCGCTCCCGCTGACGCACGGGGAGGTCGACCCCTTCGAGGCCGATGCGGCCAATCGCGCGCTGCTCCCGGACGGTTACGTCTACAGCGCGGGTTACGGGCGGTTCGGCAAGCCGATGTTCTTCCTAGGCGAGTTGCTGCGAGTCGAACAGCGAGCCGGTTTCACGATCCTCGTTTCCTCTTGCGAGCATGCGCGCGAACTGGCCGCAACGCCGGCGATGCTCCAGGGACGCACCATTTTCCTGCGCCAGGAGTCGTTGCGCCGCTACCTCTGGGAGAAGGTCGAGGAGTGGCAGTGGCGCAGGCAGGACAATGCCATGGGGCGTGCGTTGGCGCACTACGGGTTCGCGGCCGATCCGGATGCGGCGCTGCAGCGCATGGCCGACAACGAAGCGGAGACCATGATCCTGCACGAAGTGGGCGAAGCGATGGCCGGCGAACTGCTCGGTGATTCGTGGAGCGACTGGTTCGCGTCCGGCGTGGGTCCCCGCAGCGAGCCGTATGTGCGCGCGGTGCGCGACCTGCTCGCGGATTGCCTTTCCACCCTGCCTGGCCTGCTGCGCGGACCCAACCTGCCGGCCCTTCACTTCTATTTCGCCACCTTCGACGCCCTGCGCCGGAAGTTGTTTCCCGAGGCTGTCGGGGCCTATGAGGACTTCGTGGGCTCCGGTGCGCTGGAGCGCCTGTCGCAGGTCGCGCAGGAGGGGGGCGAGCGCTGGCTTGGGACGGCCCGGGAACTGCTCGAGCTCGAGCCGGCCGCCCTGGACGCCCTGGTGCAAGGCTTGCTCCGGGACGATGCCCCGGGACCGGGCGGCTAGCCGGGCCTTAGGCGTACGCGCCGCCTTGGAATACCATCCGTAGCCATGGTGCGAACGCTGCTCATCCTCTTCGTCCTGCTCGCGCTCCCTGCGCGGGCGCAGGTCGCCGCGCCGCACGCGATCGACATCCCGCCCTGGTTCACCGAAACCTTCCTCGACGTGCGCGAGGACGCGCTCGAGGCGGCGCGGGAGGGAAAGCGCCTGATGATCTACTTCGGCCAGGACGGCTGCCCGTATTGCACGGCGCTGATGCAGACCAACTTCACGCAGCCCGGGATCGTCGCGAAGACGCGCAAACACTTTACGGCGATCGCGCTCAACATCTGGGGCGATCGCGAGGTGACCTGGACGGACGGCCGCGCGATGACGGAGAAGGACTTCG
>JANNWA010000595.1:0-6514 GCA_031408275.1 Pseudomonadota bacterium | reverse complement strand
GGGAAGAACGCGAGGTTGATGTTCTTGAGGATCTGACGCTGCGGCGGAACCGTCTTGTTCAGCCGCTTCATCGAAAATACGTACTGCGCCATGGACTATCCCTGCGGAGGTAAAACCCGATTATCTCAGGTTGGCGCGCCTACTCCGCCTTCGCGCCGGACGCCTTGACGACTTTGGCCCACTTGTCGCCCTCTTTGCGGAGGAAGGCGGCGAACTCCGGCGGGGTGCCGGCCTGGAGCTCGTACCCCAGCCCGCCGAGCTTGTCCTTGACGTCCGCCGACTGCATCGCGCGGCCGGCCTCGGCATTCAGGCGGCTGACGATATCCGCAGGCGTCCCGGCCGGCACCATCAGGCCGAACCAGTTGCTCGCCTCGAATCCCGGCACGCCCGATTCGGCCACCGTGGGGACGTCGGGCATCGCCGAGGAGCGCTTGGCCCCCGTGACCGCAAGCAGGCGCAGCTTGCCGGACTTGGACAGCGACACCACCGAGGGCAGCACCGGGATGTAGATCGACACCTGCCCCGCGAGCAGGTCGGCGATCGCCGGGCCGCCGCCCTTGTACGGGACGTGCAGCATGTCCACGCCTGTCATCCCCTTGAAAAGTTCGAAGGTCAGGTGCGCGCTGCTGCCGACGCCAAAGGAGGCGTAGGTCAACTTGCCCGGCTGCGACTTGGCGAGCGCGATGAGCTCCTGGATGTTTTTTGCAGGCAGCGTCGGCAGGCTGACCACGCCGTTGGGCACCCACGCCAGCAGGCTCACCGGCGCGAGGTCCTTGTAAATGTCGTAGGCCTTCTTTTCGTGCAGCGCCGCGTTGATCGTCTGGCCGGTGATGTTCTCGACGAGTATCGTGTAGCCGTCGGGCGCGGCCTTGGCCGCCAGGTCGGTGCCGATCATCCCGTTGGCGCCGCCGCGGTTGTCGATGACCACCGATTGCCCCAGCGCATCGCCGAGCTTCTGGCCCAGCGTGCGGCCCAGGATGTCGACCGTGCCGGTGGGTGGCCAGGGCACGATCAGGCGGATGGGCTTGTTGGGGTAGGCCTGTGCGAGGCACTGGAATGCGGGCAACGCGAGCAGCGCGGCTAGGGCGAGCCGGACCACCCGGCGCAGGGATTGGGTCATAATCGTTTCCACCTTGTTAGCGACACGACACTCACTTTACAGGATGCGGCTCCTCCTACCGGCCCTGCTGCTCGCCCTCGCCATGCCTGCCCAAGCCCAGCTGCGCGACCTCGACCGCGCGCTGATCGCGGCCGCCGAGCGCGGCGACGCCGTCACGGTGCAGCGCCTGATCGGCGAAGGCGGCAACGTCAACGCGCAGGACGAGAACAGAAACAGCGCCTACCTCATCGCCGGCGCGCGCGGGAAGACCGAGGCTCTCAAGCTCACGCTTGCGGCAGGCGCCGACCTCAAGAGTACAAACCGCTACGGCGGCACGGCCCTGATCCCGGCCTGCCATTACGGCCATGTAGAAACCGTGCGCGAACTGTTGAAGACGAAAATCGACGTGGACCACGTGAACAACCTCGGCTGGACCGCGCTGCTGGAGGCCGTGATCCTCGGGGACGGCGGCGCGGCCCACATCGAGATCGTGCGCCTGCTGGTCGCACACGGCGCGAAGGTGAACCTGGCCGACCGCGACGGCGTGACGCCGTTGCAGCACGCGAAGCGGCGCGGGTATGCGAACATGGTTGCCATCCTCGAGCGCGCAGGCGCCCGATAACGGAGACTCCCGATGAAAGCCCTCGCCGCCCCAGGGTCCGCGGAGCGGCATGCTCGCTCTCGAATCCGAGGCCGAGGCCGGCGTCACCCAGGCGCGGAGAAATGACGCGATACCTGTCCTCGATCCGCAAGCTCTTCGGCCGCGAAGCGGGGCCTGCGCCGACGGACGGTCGGCGCCTTGCGCAGGAACTCATCGAGCGCGGCATTGCCGCGGAAAGCTCGGGTGCGACCGGAGAAGCCCAGGAGTTTTACCGCAAGGCGATAGAAGCGGACCCGGCATTCGCCCCCGCGCACTACAACCTGGCGCTGGCGCAACTTGAGGCGGCCGAACCGCTGCAGGCCGAAGCGAGGTTCCGCACCGCATTGCGCCTGCGCCCTGAATTTCCCGAAGCCTGGGTTGGCCTGGCCGAAGCCCTCCAGGCGCTTGGCCGCGATGCCGAGGCGCTCGCGGCGCTGGAGGCGGCGATCGGGCAGCGCGAAAATTACGTCGGCGCGCTGTTCAATGCCTGCGTCCTCCTACGCAAGATGAGCCGGTTCGAGGCCGCCGAAGCGAGGCTGCGCGAGATCGATCTGGCGGCGCTTTTTGCCGCGAACCGGCACGCGGAGATCGAAATCGTCGCGCGACAGATGATCCAGGTCTGGCCGGATCACGGATCGGGCTGGAAGACCCTGGGTCTGGTCCTGGCGCTGCAGCAGCGTTTCAATGACGCGTTGCCCGCTCTTCGGCAGGCCGTGGCATTCCTGCAATCGGACGCCGAAGCCCACAACACCTTGGGCGCCGCCCTGCGGGCCGCAGGCCGCACAGCCGATGCCGAAGCGAGCTTCCGTCGCGCGCTCGCACTCGATCCACGCTATCTCGAAGCGCACAACAACCTGAGTGTCGTCCTGACAGATCTCGGCCGCTCATCCGAGGCGCTAGAGAGTTGCCGGTTGGCACTCGAACTCGACCCGGATTCCTATTCTGCGCACAACAATCGGGCCAGGGCCCTCCAGGATCTTGGCCGACTCCCTGAGGCGGAAGCGAGCTTTCGCCAGGCGCTGAAGATCAAGCCCGATTCCCCCGAGGCTCACAATTTCCTGGGAGTGGCGTTGCAAGCTCTCGGCCGGTCTGACGAGGCCTTGGCAAGCTACCGTCGCGCGCTCGAACTCGATCCGGGTTATCCCAAAGCTCACAGCAACCTCGGTTCCCAACTGCATTCGCTCGGCCGATCAAGTGACGCAGAAGCCTGCTTTCGCCGCGCCATGGAGTTGAAGCCCGATTACCACGAGGCGCACACGAATCTCATTTTCTTGCTGGATTTCCTGGAGGGTTACGGGACCAAGGAGCAGCAGGAGGAGCGCGATCGGTGGTACGCGCGGCACGGCGAGCGCTTTGCGGGGTCAATCCAACCACACGAAAACCAACGCGATCCAGGGCGCAGGCTGCGCATCGGTTACGTATCGGCCGATTTCCGGCAGCACTCGGCCTGCTCGGCGTTTGCTCCGATCCTCCTCGGCCACGATCGCTCGGAGTTCGAGGTCGTGTGCTATTCGGGTGTCAAACGCGAGGATGAGGTAACACGCCTCCTGCGTGAGGGTGTCGATGAATGGCACTCGACGCTGGGGGTGTCCGACGCGGCGCTGGCCGAGCAGGTGCGGAGCGATCGCATCGACATCCTGGTGGACCTCTCTGGCCATACGGAAGGCAACCGGCTGCTGGTGTTTGCGCGCAAGCCCGCGCCGGTGCAGGTGACGGCCTGGGGCCACGCCACGGGCACGGGGGTGCGCACGATCGACTACTTTCTATCCGACCCGGTGCTGGTGCCCCAGCCGGAGCGAGGGCTGTTTGCCGAAGAGGTGTTCGATCTGCCGTGCTGGCTGTGCTACGCAGCACCAGCGTACCTGCCAGCAGTCCCGGGGCTGCCGGTGCTGGGCGGCGAGCCGTTCACGTTCGGGTGCATCAACCGGGTGGAGAAGATCTCCGAGCGGGCGATCGCGGCGTGGGGCCGAATCCTGGGCCAGGTGCCCGGGAGCCGGTTGCTCCTCAAGGACGCGAGGCTCGGGGACCCTGGGGTGGGAAAGCGCCTGCTCGAGCGCTTGGGGCAGGCGGGCATCGGACCAGAGCGGGTGAGCCTGATCGGGTTCACCCCGCACGCCGAGCACCTGAAGGCCTATCACGCGGTGGACATGGGGCTCGATCCGTTCCCGCAGAACGGCGGAGTGAGCACGGCTGAGGCGTTGTGGATGGGCGTGCCGGTGGTGGCGCTCAACGGCAGGACGCTCTCGGGGCGCATCGGGGCCTCGATCCTCAGCGCCTTGCAGATGCAGGACTGGGTCGCGGACAGCGAGGAGCAATATGTGGACATCGCGGTGGCCGCCGCGCGCGATCTGCAGGGGCTGGCAAACGCGCGCGCACAGTTGCCGGCGCGCATGGCGGCTTCGGTCTTCGGCGACCAGACGCGCTATACCCGCGCCGTCGAGGCCGCCTACCGGACCATGTGGCGCCGTTGGTGCGCCGGCGAGACCCGCGCTGCCCGGGGGTGAAGCGCGGCGATGTCATGAATAGGGTTTCAGGTTCAACGTGCCCTGGATTTTCTCGCGCGCGCCGTCAGGCACGCCGGCCTGTTCCGCGTAGGCCTTCCATTTGGATACCGTTGCCTGCACCTCGGCAACGATTTTCGCTGCGCGCCCCCGTTTCATCGAAGCCGCCTTCGCGCAGGCATTGAAATCCTCCAGCGTGAAATGGTCGCGCTTTCCATTCATCGTCATCTGGTGGCTGGCCGTCCACGCCCCCGCGGGATTGTAGCTGTAGGTCATGTCGAAAGCCGGCGACAGCGACCATTCGCCGGACTTCTCCATCAGGAAGGCGATGTTCTTCACATGGTCATCCTGGTTGCGCGCCACGATGTTGAAGGCCATGCGCCGGAACTGCTGCTCGATGGCCTGCATTGGCAGCTTCAGTTGCCGCATCACCATCAAGGCCTGCTCGTAGCTGTAAGCCCCCGCCATGTTGAAATCGTAATGCGCCAGGGCGCAGAGCGACTGCATGTGCAGTTTCCCGCCCCCCGCCAGGCGATCGAAGCGCCGCGTCATGAAATGCGACCGGCCATTCTCCCTGAATAGCCGGCATTCGCTGATTTCGATGCCGCAGTCGAGCGCCATCAGATAGCAGGCGTACTCGATGAGCCCGTAGCCCCTGGGGTCTTCCAGCTCTTTGTCCTTGTTGCCGCTGACGCCATCGAACTTCAGCAGCCAGTATTCGAACCCTTCGCCGGCTTTGACCTGGCCAGACCGTACTTCATTGGTCTTGGGGTTCCACGCGATGACCGCCTTCGCCCTCGCGCCGCCGGCGGAGGTGCCCACGCGCAGGATGTCCGTGAGCGCATCCGCGCTTTCCTTGCCCGCGAAGGACGCCTGCAGGTTGTTCCGGTGGGTGAGGACCTTCGATGCCAACTCGACCAGTTGGCTGACCTCGATGTGCGTGGTCTGCTTTGCCGCAGGGCCGGTGGCGGGCGCGAATTCCAGCGCGCCCATGCCGCGTTCGCCGGTATAGCAAAGCCGCTCCACGGCGTTGAAGGAATCCGCTTGCCGCCCCTGCGATGCCAGCCAGGCGTCGATCAGCGCATTGCCGAACTTGTCGGGCAGCGAGTCGGCCAGGAGGCCCGGCAGCCCGTGAAAAGTCGTGCGTGAAAGCGCCGGGAAGCGGTACACACGCCGCGAAAGCGGCATCGCCACCGGCGCCACTTCGATGCCGCTTTGCGCAAAGGCCGGATCGTATTCGAAGCTGGCCACGTCCTCGCCTTCCTGCAGCGAGACCGCGCCGATGGTCCGGCCCCACAGCCTGACCTCGGCCAGCGTGCTCACGGTTTCTCGTCCCAGTCCCAGGGCTTGTTGCTCGCTTTGGCGGCCCGCCTGCCCGAAGCCCTTTGCCGGGCCTTGCCCTTCTGCCTCAACAAATCCATCGGCCGCGGCCCGGACTCCGGGACCAGGCTGTCCAGCCCCGCTCCGGCATCCAGCACCCGCAGCACGCGAACCAGCGTGGCCAGTTGCGAGGTGTGCCCCGCCTCCATTCGCTCGAGCGTGCGCTTGGCGATGCCTGCCTGTTCGGCCACCGCCGCCTGGGTGAGCTGGAGGTCGATGCGGCGGGCGGCGATGCGCGCGCCCAGCTCGGCCAGCACGGCGTCGTCGGTGAGGGAGGCGGTTATTTTCATGGTCGTAATGGGTTGCGAATAATTGGGCTGGGTGGCCGTATATCGCCAGTTATTACGAGTTGTAGACTGATCTTGATCAATAGTCAAGTCGTCATTTATGGCGATATAACTGATCCAGAAGAAATTAATCGCCACCTATTGCGACATTACCCGCTTTCGGGGTCCGGCCTGTCGCCTGGCCGACGTCCAGGCGGCGCGTCGCCGGCTATGCCGGAATCCCCAGCTCGTGCGCGCGGATTCGCGGTGTCTTCACGCTGCAATCTTACGCAGCACCGATGGGTGAAGTTCCGCAACTTTGATCAGAGTCTTTGCGGCGGCATTGGGCTCGCGACGCCCTTGCTCCCAGTCCTGGATGGTCCGAACCGAGACTCCCAGCAATTGAGCAAACTCCGCCTGCGACAGCCCTGACTTCTCCCTGGCCCGGACTATTGGATAGGACTCGGTCGTGTAGCGGCGGCCGATGCGACCGGCCTTGATGTCACGAACTCCTTGAAGGATTTCCTTGCCGATATCGCGGGATTGCTCCCATTTTTTTAATTGCTTTTCAGTCATTTTTCGCATCGTCGATGGCCTCTTTCATTGATTCAAGCGGCTTGGTGAAAAA
>JANNWA010000594.1:0-6790 GCA_031408275.1 Pseudomonadota bacterium | reverse complement strand
ACCAAGCCCGTATTCCTCTCGGACACCGCGCCGGAGGTCCAGACCACCACGCGCACCGTCGTCGCCTCGCTCAGTCGCATGGTCGATGTCATCGTCGGCGTGCCTTCCAAGAAAGAGGCGGACGACGAAGCCTCCACCGCCGACGTTCTGATGTGCAAATGAGTGCCGCGACCATGAACCGCAAAGCAGTGTTCGCGATTGCCGCACTGGTTGCCAGCGCGGGCGCATTCGCGCAGGGCGCGGCGCGGGTGCAGACCGCGACCGGAGTGCTCTCGGTAGAGCGCCCAGGCGCCGCACCGACGCTGCTGGCAGTCGGCTCCGATGTCCAGCCGGGGGACGTGCTGCGCACCGAGCGCGATTCGACCGCCGCCTTGCGCTTCACCGACGGCACGCAGGTTACGGTGCGGCCCAACAGCCGGATCGTGCTCGAAGGCTACGAGTACGACGCCGAAAAACCCGCTGCGGACAATTTCGCCATGCGCTTGCTCAAGGGCGGCATGCGCACGGTCACGGGCCTGCTCGGCAAGCGCAAGCCCGAATCCTTCGCCGTGCGCGCGGCAACGGCCACGGTCGGCATCCGCGGCACCGACTTCGTGGTGCGGCTGTGCGAGGAGGATTGCGCCGGCGAGAACAACCCGGCCGGCCCGGCCGTACCGGCCGCCACGGGCGGCGAGGATTCGAAGATCGCCCGTGAGGCGACCGCAGCCAGGGACTTCGCGTTGAAATCCCTGCGCAGCACGCTGCCCGTCACGGCGAGCGCGTTGGATGACTCGCAGCAGTTCGAGGGCTTGCAGCGCACCGGGCTGTCAAACCCTGGTCGGCGCCAGGACAGTGGCAACTTCGAGCTCGCGCAGGTGACCGAGGAAGACGGCCGCAACGCCACCAGCCCCGGCGTCTATGTGCAGGTGCGCGACGGCGAGGTGGAACTGAAGAAGGACGGCGCCCTGGTGGTGCTGCAGAGGGGCGAGACGGGATTCACCGACACGGGCAGCGGCGCGCTGCGCAAGTTCACCACGCCGCCGCCGTTCCTGAGCCGCGATGCGTTCCTGGCCAGGGTGACTCCGCGCGGGACAGGGACGGGTGCCGGCGGTCGTGGTGGCGGCGGGCTGATGTGCGGGCCGGCGTTCGGGACGTGATTTAGCGCGGCTAAACGCGGTACCTTCCCGGTTTGCGTTTTGGAACCGGGGGCACGCGTGGCATCACTGAACGGCAAGCGGATCGCGGTCGGCGGCTTCATGCACGAGACCAACACCTTTCAGCCGCAGAAGACGACCTACGCGGATTTCGCGGAGGCGGGCGACCGGCCGCCGCTGGTGCGCGGCGCCGAGGTGCTGACCCGCTTCGACGGCATGAACCAGTCGATCGCCGGCGCGCTGGAGGTGCTCAGGCCGACGGGCGCGACCCTGGTGCCGCTGCTCTGGACTTCGACGACGCCCGCGGGCTACGTGACCGAAGACGCTTTCGAGCGCATCACCGCAATGCTGTTGGAAGACCTGCGTGCTGCGCTGCCGGTAGACGGCATCTATCTCAACCTGCACGGCGCGATGGTGGCCGAACACCTCGAGGATCCAGAAGGCGAGTTGCTCGCCCGCATCCGTTCCATCGTCGGGCCGGACGTAACTGTCGTCGCGAGCCTCGACCTGCACTCGAACACTACCCCGCAGATGTTCGCGCTGAGCGACGCGATGGTGGCCTACTGCACCTACCCGCACGTGGACATGGCCGATACGGGCATCAAGGCGGGGCGCCTGCTTGCGGAAATTCTGGCGCGCGGCCGCAAGCCCGCGAAGGCCTACCGCCAGTTGCCTTACCTGATCCCGATCACCTGGCAGTGCACGACGCTCGAGCCGTCAAAGTCGATCTACGCGCTGGGCGACAGGCTGATCGACGGGCAGGTTGCGAGCACCTCGTTCACTCCCGGATTCCCGGCCGCGGACATCCACGACTGCGGCGCGGCCGTGTTCGCGTATGGCTGGGATGCCGCAGCGACCGAACGTGCGATGGAAACGCTCTACCGCAGCGTGCTCGAGGCGGAGCCGCAATACGCCGGACAGCTCTACACGCCCGACGAAGCGGTGCATGAGGCGATGCGCCGCACGCAGGCCGTCTCGCTGCCGGTGGTGCTTGCCGATACCCAGGACAACCCCGGCGGGGGCGGCAGCGCCGACACCGTGGGGCTGCTCGAAGCGCTGATTCGCAACAACGCGCAGCGCGCGGTGCTGGGCGTGCTGCACGATGCCCAAGCCGCTCGCGCGGCGCACGCCGCGGGCCTGGGCGCTACGCTCACACTGGGCATCGGTGCGAAAACCCGTGCCTGGGGCGAGCAGCCGCTGGTGCGGCCGTGGAAGGTCGAGCGGCTCGGCGACGGGCGCATGACCTGCCACGGCCCGATGATGAAAGGCTGGACGCTCGCGCTCGGCCCGATGGCGTTGCTGAGTTTCGGCGGGGTGAGGGTGGTGGTCTCGACCATGCGGGTGCAGGCCATGGACCAGGAGCCGTTCCGCCACCTCGGCGTGGAGCCGCGCGCGGAGCGCATCGTCGCGCTGAAGAGCTCGGTGCATTTCCGCGCGGACTTCGAGCCGATCGCCCAGGACGTGCTGGTGGTCCAGTCGCCGGGCGAGCTGGTCGCGGACCCGGTGAACCTGCCGTTCAGGCGGCTGCGGCCGGGGCTGCGCATGCGCCCGCTGGGGCCGGCGTTTCCGCTGGCGAAAAAAAAGCCCGGCTGAGCGCGCCGCGCCCGGCCGGGCCGTACGTCTCGTAACCTGTTACCGGATCGCCGCCGGAGCGACCGTCGAGCCGGACGCGCCGTACATTTTCAGCGGCTGCAGCGTGAACGCGAACTCATAGATCTTCTTCGCCGCGAGCTCGTCCAGTTTCATGTTTTCCAGCAGGTGGATGCCGTTGATCACCAGGAAGATCTGGTGCCCGGGCAGGCTCAGGTCCTTGTCCGGGTTGGGCGAGACTTCGACCGGCCAGTTGTCCGAGCCCACGAGCAGCGGGTCGCGCTTGACCAGCCATTCCGCCGCCGCGGTGCCCACGCCGGGCGTCGACTTCACAAACCGCGCGTTGTCCTTGCCATAAAGCCGGCCCCAGCCGGTGTTGATGACGATGGCGTCTCCCGGATTGATCTTGACGTCCTGCTTCGCCATCGTGCCTTCGAGGTCGGCGACCGTGATTTCGTAGGTGTCGCCGAGCATTTCGACGCCTTTGTAGGCAGCGACGTCGAGCATCACCCCGCGCGCGAAGAACATGCCCACTTTCTCCACACCGAGCTTGGTGAAGCCCATGCGCGAGGAGATCTCCTCCTGCTTGAAGCAGTTGTAGAGCGAGGCGCCGTGGGTCTGGTGGGCGAAGCCGTCGAACTGGGTGCCGATCTGGCCGAACTCGCCGGTCATTATCTCCTCGTTGCTTCCCCGGTTGTTTGCACCCGGGTTCATGAAGGTGCGCTTGGTCTGCATGTTCAGGATGCGCGGCCCGAAGAACGGCATGCCGGGCCCGAGGACGTGGCCGAGCTCGATCACTTCGCCGGTCTTGATGAGGCGCGCGCCACGCAGCACGGTTTCGGGATTCTTCATGTGGTTTCCCGAGCCGCGTTCGTCGCCCGCGCCCCACTTGGACGGGCAGCGCTGCGCTTCGGTCGGCGGCCGCCACTGGGCGTTGGCGACAAGGGGGGTGGCGACGAGCAGTGCCGCAATCGCGGTAATGATGGGTTTCATTTCAGGTTCTCCTCTGGTGGCGGGCTGTTGTACTGGTATGCGCGGTCTGGAGCCCTGGGACAGCCGCGCTTTTGATCCCGGACGAGTATAGGCGTTATGCCGAAACTGGCTTCTTCCGGCTACCGGAAGACGACAACCCCACCCCCGCGAGGATCAGCGCAATCCCGGCGAAGTGATACCACAGCGGGTATTCGCCAAGGAACAGCGCCGAAAGCAGCACGGCGATGGCCGGCATGAGGTGCATGGTCGCGCCGGCGCGCGCGGCGCCGATGCGCGCGACTACATAACTCCATCCCGCGTAGGCCAGCAGCAGGGAGCCGATGGCCGAATAGAGCACCGCGAGCATGCCTGGCGTGGTGAGCGTCGGACCGGACGAGAAATGCAGGTCCCACACGAGCCACGGGCTCACGAAACCCAGGCCCAGCACGCAGACCACCAGAAGCAGTTGCACCGTGTCGAGCGGATCGGTGCGCTTGCCCAGCAGGATCGTGTAGCTTGCCCACATGGCCATCGAGGCCACCGCGAGCAGGTCGCCGATGTTGAACGAGAGCGAGGCGAGGGCGCGCAGGTCGCCGTGCGCGGCGATCAGCGCGACACCCGCGAACGAGATCGCCACGCCCGCCCACTGCCGCGCGCGGATGGGTTCGCCCAGGAACACGCTCGCGAGCAGCAGGATGAAAATCGGGGAGGTGGACAGGTACAAGGTCCCGTTGGTGGCGGTGGTGTAGTGCAGCCCCAGCCACTGCATGGCGAGGTGCAGCCCGCCGCCTGAAAACCCCAGCCCGCAGAAGATCGCCCAATCGCGAGGGCCCACAGCGCGCAGCTTCGGCGCGAGGCCGCGCCACGCCAGCGGCAGCAGAACGAGGATGACGATTGCGAGCCGCCCGGCCGTCGCCACGCCGGGGGCGATCGCATCGCGCACGGCGCGGGCGACGATCCAGTTGCCCGACCACAACACCAGCGTGGCTGCAAGGACGAGGTAGGCGGTGGCGCGCATCTGGCGGGCATTATCGCCGGGCGAAACCGTGCCCGCGCGACTGAATGGTGCGTGATATTCTGCGGATCGAATTTCATCCCTTCGCCCCATGCCTTTCGTCACCGCCGCCGGCCATTCGCTCGAGTACCTGCGCATCGAGGCCGATCCTTCCCGACCGGTGCTGGTGTTCCTGCACGAGGGCCTGGGCTCGATCACCCAGTGGCGCGATTTTCCGCAGCAGGTCGTCGCGGCCACGCGCTGCCCGGCGCTGGTCTATGCCCGTTATGGCTACGGCCAGTCGGACGTCCTCGCCGAGCCGCGCAAAGCGGGGTTCATGCATGATGAGGCGCTCATTGCGCTGCCGCAGCTGCTGGCCGCGCTGGGCATTGCGAATCCCATCCTGGTCGGTCACAGCGACGGCGCTTCGATCTCTCTGATCCACGCAGGTGCGGGCAACCCGGTGCGCGGCGTGGTGGTGGAAGCGCCACACGAGTTCTTCGAGGCGATCAACATGGACGGGATCGCCGCCGCGAGGAAAACATTCGCGACGACCGACTTGCCGCAGAAACTCGGCCGGCACCACCGTGACGCAACCAGGACCTTCTTCGGCTGGCACGATGTGTGGACCTCGCCTGAGTTTCGCGACTGGAACATCGAGTCGTACCTCGCCGGAATCCGCTGCCCGGTGCTTGCAATCCAGGGCGAGGACGACGCGTACGGCACCATGAAGCAGCTCGACGCAATCGCGCGGCAGGTGTCCGGCCCGTGCGAGCTGCTCAAATTGCCCGACTGCGGCCACACCCCGCACAAGGAGCAGCCGGACAAGACCCTCGCTGCCGTGACACGCTTCATCAACGCGTTGGTCGACGGGAAAACCGTGGAGAAGGCCGCATGAGCGCCGCCGCGCCTTCGCTGCCACCGCTCTCCACCGACGCGCGCACGATCAGCCTCGTGGCGATCGCGCACGCCATGTCGCATTTCCTGCAGTTGTTCATTGCGCCGCTGTTCCCGCTGCTCAAGGACGACCTCGGTGTTAGCTACACGGCGCTTGGCGCGGTCACGGGCCTGTACTACGGCGTATCGGGCATCTGCCAGACGCTGTCCGGGTTCGCCGTCGATCGATTCGGCGCGCGCCGGGTACTGACCTTCGGCATCACGCTTTGCGTGGCGGGCGCGGTGCTGGTGGGTTTCGCGCGCAGCTACGAGGCGCTGATCGTGGCGGCGATCGTCGGCGGGGTCGGTAACAGCGTGTTCCATCCCAGCGACTTCGCTATCCTCAACGCGCGCGTGAGTCCCGCGCGCCTGGGGTTCGCCTACAGCTGGCACAGCATGGCGGGCAACCTGGGCTATGCCATCGCGCCGCTCGCGAGCGTTGCGCTCGCCGGCGTGCTTGGCTGGAACGGCGCGGTGCTTGCCGCCGCTTCGGTGGGCGCGGTCGTGCTCGCGATGGCGCTGTTCTACAGGGAATCACTCGAAGTCGCGCCGACGCGCGGCGGCGGACGGCAGGGGCGCGTCGCGGACGACATCAAGGTGCTGTTGTCCACGCCGGTGCTGATGTGCTTCGGCTATTTCCTGCTCGTGGCTTTCGTGTTCATCGCGATGCAGGCTTTCGGCGTCACTACGATGGTGTCCGTCTACGGCATCACTGCGGGACTGGCCTCGGCGGCGCTGACGTCCTACATGGTAGGCGGCGCGGCCGGCATCTTCGCGGGCGGTTTTGTGGCCGCGCGCGGCTGGAACCCGGTCCATGTGGCCGCCAGCGGCATGGGGGCAAGCGCGTTCGTGATGCTGCTGATCGGGCTGTCGGTGTTTCCGGGAATCCTGCTGCCCGTCGTGCTCGCCATCGCCGGGTTTTCCGGCGGCGTCACCCAGCCCTCGCGCGACCTGATCGTGCGGCAGACCACGCCCAAGGGGTCCACGGGGGCCGTGTACGGGTTCGTCTATTCAGGCCTCGACCTGGGTTCGGTGCTAGCGCCGGTGTACTTCGGCTGGCTGCTCGACGGCGGCGGGCCGCACTGGGTGTTCCTGAGCTCCGCGCTCGTGCTGCTGGTGACCATCCTGACGGTGCTGCAGCTGCCGGGGCGCCGCGCGGCAAAGC
>JANNWA010000593.1:0-3479 GCA_031408275.1 Pseudomonadota bacterium | reverse complement strand
GGCCGCCTCATCACCGGCATCGGCGTGGTGCTGCAGTTCGTGCTGATGACCAAGATGCTCGCCGACTGGTTCAGCGGCAAGGAACTCATCCTCGCGATGTCGCTGTACCTGAACGGCTGGCCGATCGGGATCGGCCTCGCGCTGGTCACGCAGGTGGGCCTCGCCACGGCGTACTCGTGGCGCACGGTGTTCCTCGTCACTGCTCTCCTTTGCGCGCTGACGCTCGTCGTGCTTGCGGCGCTCTATCGCAGCCCGCCCGCCCAACCGGGCGCCACGGCCGTTGCCGCCAGCAGCCGGCTATCTCTGCGCGAGATCCTGATGGTGAGCTTCGCCGGAATGATCTGGACGTTCGTGAACGCGGGCTGGGTCATCACCGTGAGCTTCTCGCCCGGGTACCTCCGGTCGCAGGGGGTGGAACTCAACGAGGCCGCGACGATCACCAGCCTTGCGACCTGGCTCGGCGTGATCGGCGTGCCGCTGGGCGGCTGGCTCGCCTCGCGCCTGGGGCGGCCGAACACCTTCATCGTGGTCTCGACCGTGGTGGGCGGCCTCGCCGTGCTGGCGATCCCGTTTACATCGGCGTACGTGCTCTGTTTTTCGGTCATCGGCCTGATCCTGTTCCTGCCCGCGGGGATCATCGCTGCGCTGCCGATCGAGGTGCTGCGGCCCGAGAGCCGCGCGATGGGGCTGGGGCTCTTCTACACGTGGTGGTACGCGGGTGTGGCCGCGCTGCCGCCGCTCGGCGGGTGGACTTACGATGTCACGGGCAATCCCGCTGCCCCCCTTATAGTGGCGGCCGGGCTGGTGTTCCTCACGCTGGCCTCGTTATTGCTTTTCCGGTTGAGCCAGAACATGGAGGTATCCAAGCGGTGAGCAAACTGACCCTGACTCGCGAAAGCATTCTCGACGGCACGCTGCATGCGTCCGCCCGCGCCCTGCTCGGCCCGGGCGCGAAGTTCATGACGCACGAGGAGCGCGTGGGGCAGATCGACGCGATGCTCGGGCGCGCGCCCCGGCCCGGCCGCGTCTGGGTGTTCGGCTTCGGCTCGCTGATCTGGAATCCCGCCTTCCACTTCGTCGAGCGGCGCACCGCGCTGGTCCACGGTTTCCACCGCCAGTTCTGCCTGTGGGCCAAGGCGGGGCGCGGCAGTCCCGAGCGCCCCGGGCTGATGCTGGCGATCGAGCGGGGCGGGAGCTGCCACGGCGTGGCGTATCGCATCGACCGGCGGCATTTGAAGACGGAACTGGACGTGGTCTGGCGCCGCGAGATGCTGACCGGCGCGTACCGGCCGGTGTGGGTCACGGCGCGCACGCCCGGCGGGATCGAGCACGCGATTGCGTTCGCGGCGAACCATGGCCACGAGCGGTACGTGCGCGGGCTGGACGCCGACGAGACCGCGCGCTTGCTCGCGACCGGGCAGGGTCCGCTGGGCACCTGCTGCGATTACCTCTTCGATACCGTGGCGCATTTGCGCCAGCTCGGCATCCGCGACCAGCGCCTCGAGGCACTCGAGCGCCGCGTGCGCGAGCACCACACGGCACGCTAACGCGGCGCTTCGAGCACCTTCGGGTTCACCACGTTGATCGGATTGCCGGCCGCGTAGGCGAGGATCTGGTTGAAGATGTCGGTGAACTGCAGGTCGTACTCTTCGCGCGTGACGTAGCCGATGTGCGGCGTGCAGATCACGTTGTCCATCTTCAGCAGAGGGTCCTCGACGTCGCGCAGCGGCTCGGTCTCAAAAACGTCGACCGCCGCCCGTCCGGGCCGGCCCGCGCGCAGGGCCGCCACGAGCGCGCCCGCCGCGATCAGCGGGGCGCGGCTGGTATTCACGAGGATCGCGGCAGGCTTCATCAGCGCGAGGTCGGCCGCGGTGACGATGCCGCGCGTCTCCTTCACGAGGCGCATGTGCAGCGACAGCACGTCGCTCTGCTCGAAGAATTCGCGCTTTGAGGCCGCCACCGAATAGCCTTCGGCCACCGCCCGCGAGCGCGCCTCCGCCCGCGCCCAGACGAGCACCTTCATGCCGAAAGCCTTGCCGTAACCCGCCACCGCCTGCGCGATGCGACCGTAGCCGTACAGGCCGAGGGTTTTGCCGCGCAGCGTGTCGCCCACGCCGATCTGCCACTTGCCCGCTTTGAGCGCCGCCATCTGCTGCGGCAGGCTGCGGGCCGCGGCCAGCGCCAGCGCCCAGGTGAGCTCGGCCGCCGCGTAGCAGGGCGTGCCCGGGTGCTGGTCGGAAGAGACGATGATGCCGTGCGCGGTGCACGCGTCGATGTCGATGTGCGGGTAGACGCTGCGCTGGCTGATGAGTTTCAGCTTTGCGAGCCGTTCGATCAGCGGGGCGCGGATCTGCGTGCGCTCGCGGATCAGCACCAGCACTTCGGCGTCCTTCAGCCGTGCTGCCAGTGCGTCCGTCTCCTGCACATGGTCGTTCCAGATGGTGACGCTGTGGCCGGCGAGCTTCGCAAAGCACGGCAGCGTGCGGATCGTGTCGAAGTAGTCGTCGAGGATCGTGATGTTCATGGGCGGGGATGTTCGTGGCGCCGGGCCGGGCCGTCCGCGCAGGCGCGGGCTACTGCTTGTGGTCTTTGTTGCCTTCCGCCGGCGGTACGATACCGAGCACGGCCTTGACCGCGGTGACCAGGGCGTCGGCCTCAAAGGGTTTGGTGACGTAACCGTCCGCACCGAGGTCGAGGCCGTGGAGCACGGACTCGCGGGTGGCCTCCCCGGTCAGCATGATGACCGGCATGCTCTTGAGCAAGGGGTGCTGGCGCATTCGGGCGAGGATGTCGAACCCGTTGGCGTCCGGCAGGTTCACGTCGAGCAGCACGAGGTCGGGCCTGGGCGTCATGCGGAAAGCGATGGGGACGTCGTCGCGCTTGAGCGCTGCCCGCACTATGAACCCCTCGAGCACGAAGTAGGTGCGGATGAGTTTCTGCAGGTCGATGTCGTCGTCGATCACGAGGATCGTCGGCCGCCAGCCTTCCTTGGCCTCGCGCGCCTCGTGCATGCGGCGCGCGATGCGTACGAAGTAACCCTTTTGCTTGAGGATCGACACGCTGCCCTCGGCGTCGAGCCCGGCGTTGCCCTTGAGGCTGCTGAAGAACCCGGCCGGGACCGTGATCGTCGAAAACCCCGACGACTCGACATCCGATTCGGGTTCGATCGTGTTCACGATCAGCTTGGTGTTGAAGAGCTTCAGCACGGCCGCGTTGACCTCGTCGCGGGACGCCTTCTTGGCGCGCTCGGCGATCGCGGCGACGGGGCTGATCCCGTCGACGTGGATCAGCACCTCCAGTTCCACCACCGTCAGGTCGGTGCCCGAGGCCTTCAGCTCGCGGGTGCCCTTGTCGGTGATGGCGAAGACGTCGTCGTCGTGGACTGGGGTGGGCTTGGGCATGTCGCAATGATATGCCGAAACATGACATCGCGATGTAAGCCGGGCGAAAGGCTGGCCGGGGGGGTGCCGGCAACGGGG
>JANNWA010000592.1:0-1993 GCA_031408275.1 Pseudomonadota bacterium | reverse complement strand
CGCTCGAGCAGTACGACATCCGCTCCCATTTTCGCCGCCGCCGCCGCGGCAGCGGTCCCCGAGGGGCCGCCGCCCGCGACAAGGACGTCGCAGGTGCGGTAGACGGGTACGTCGCGCGCGGCTTCGTGGACGCTGCCGAGGTCCGGACGCGCGCGCGCGCCGCCCTCCCTGCCGCGGAACATGTCCGAAACGAAGAACTGCTCGTCGGGATTCTTGCCGGCCATGGACAATTGTAGACCAGCGCGCTTGCACCCATGGCCCCAATCCGGGAACATCCGCTGAATCGCGCATTCCAATCCGGGACCCCAATGATCAATACCAGTTACGCACGGCGCGGCATCGCCGTGGCCTCGCACTCGCTTGCCGCACAGTCGGCCTCCGGCGTGTTGCGCGAGGGCGGCAACGCGATCGAGGCGATGGTGTCGGCGGCCGCGACGATCGCGGTCGTCTATCCGCACATGACGGGGATAGGTGGCGACGCGTTCTGGGTCCTCGCCGCGCCCGGCACGGAACCCCTCGCCATCGACGCCTCGGGGCCCGCGGCCGCGGCCGCGTCGATCGGGTATTACAAGGCGAAGGGCCTGCAGGCCATCCCGCCGCGCGGCGCACTCGCCGCCAACACGGTGGCCGGCACGATCGCGGGCTGGGAGTGCGCGCTGTCGATATCCAAGGAGCGGTACGGCGGGCGCCTGCCCCTGTCGCGACTCCTGGCCGATGCGATCTACTACGCCCGCAACGGCGTGCCTGTCACAGTAAGCCAGGAACTCAACACCGCGGGCAAGCGCGCCGAGCTCGAAAACCTGCCGGGATTTGCGGAGCGGTTCATGCCGGGAGGCGCAGTGCCGGTGCGCGGCTCGTTGTTTGCCCAGAAAACGCTCGCCGACACGCTGCAGCGCCTCGCAGATGCGGGCTTGGCCGATTTCTACCGCGGCGACCTCGCGCGAACGATCGCGAAAGACCTCGGCACCCTAGGCAGCCCGCTGTCACTGGCCGATCTCGAAGCGTATGCCGCGAAGGAGGTCGTGCCGCTGAAGCTCGCCCACTCTACCGGCACGCTCTACAACATGACGCCGCCCACGCAGGGCGTGATTTCGCTCGCGATCCTCGGCATCCTCGACCGGCTCGGGCTTGCGAAGCTCGAAGCCGACAGCGCCGACCATGTGCATGCAGTGGTGGAGGCGACCAAGCAGGCGTTCCTCGAAATCCGCGACAAGCACGTGACCGATCCGGCGCACATGAAAGTCGAGCCGCAGTCGCTGCTGGACGATGCGCGGCTCAAGGCGCTCGCCGCGAACATCGACATGAAGACGGCGAAGCCCTGGGGCGGAAAATCCAAGCCCGGCGGCACGATCTGGATGGGCGTGATCGACGGTGAAGGCCGCGCGGTGAGCTTCATCCAGAGCATCTACCACGAGTTCGGCTCCGGGGTGGTGCTGCCGGGCACGCACATCAACTGGCAGAACCGGGGCTGCAGCTTCTCGCTGGACGAGGCGTCGGTGAACAGCCTGCAGCCGGGCAAGAAGCCGTTCCACACGCTGAACCCTGCGCTCGCGCGCCTGCGCGACGGCCGCACCATGGTGTACGGGACCATGGGCGGCGACGGCCAGCCGCAGACGCAGGCAGCGGTGTTCACGCGCTACGCGGTGTTCAACCAGGCGATGCAGCGAGCGGTGAGCGCGCCGCGCTGGCTGCTGGGCCGCACCTGGGGCTCGGTGTCCGAGACGTTGAAACTCGAAGCGCGCCTCGGCCCTGCGCTGATACAAGACCTGAAAGTACGCGGCCATGACGTTGAAGTACTGGGGGATTTCGAAGAAACGATGGGACATGCGGGCGCGCTCGTGCGCCATCCCAACGGCGCCCTGGAGGGCGGCTTCGACCCCAGGGGAGACGGTTCCGTGGCCGGATTTTGATCAGTGGAAACTGCGCCCCAGTTGGGTTACAGTTTTACCCACAAGGCGGGGGAAAAAGAATGTACGCAATCGTCTACAAATCC
>JANNWA010000591.1:0-5648 GCA_031408275.1 Pseudomonadota bacterium | reverse complement strand
GCCCGCTCGCGCGTCAGGCCGCCCGGTCCGAGGGCGGAGACGCGGCGCTTGTGCGTGATCTCCGACAGCGGGTTGGTCTGGTCCATGAACTGCGACAGCTGGCTCGAGCCGAAGAACTCCTTGATCGCCGCCGAAATCGGCTTGGCGTTGATCAGGTCGTGCGGCATCAGGTTGTCGGACTCGGCCTGCGACAGGCGTTCCTTAACGGCGCGCTCCACGCGCACGAGGCCCGCGCGGAACTGGTTCTCGGCGAGTTCGCCGACCGAACGCACGCGGCGGTTGCCGAGATGGTCGATGTCGTCGATGTCGCCGCGGCCGTTGCGAAGCTCGACCAGGATGCGGATGACCTCGACGATGTCCTTGGGCGACAGGGTGAGGCGCTGCTCGATCTTGACCTCGAGCTTTTGCTTGTCGACGCCCTTGGCCTTGAGGTCGTGGAACATCTTGTCGACCACGGCCTGCGCGGATTCCGGGCTGTCCATGCCTTCGAGGCTGATCTTGGAAAGGTGCAGTTCGGGCACGCGGCCGAAGTACTCGCGCACCGCGTCTTCGGCCTCCTTGGGCAGCGCGAGGTTCTTGAGGCGGATCTGCCAGCTGTACTCGCTCGGCGCGCCCACGCGGCGGTTGAATTTCATGCGGCCGACGGACGACAGGTCGTAGCGCTCCTCGGCGAAGAACAGGCCGTTGAAGAGGGCCTCAACGGCGTCTTCCGTGGGCGGCTCGCCCGGGCGCATCATGCGGTAGATGGCGATGCGCGCGGCGTTGAGGTCCGCGGTCTCGTCGATGCGCAGGGTTTGCGAAATGTACCCGCCCTGGTCGAGGTCGTTGGTGAACAGGGTCTGGATCTTCGTGACCTTCGACTCGCGCAGCTGCGCGAGGAGGATCTCGGTGATCTCGTCGTTGGCGTTGGCGACGATCTCGCCGTCCGCGCTGATCACGTTATGCGAGAGGGTGCGCCCGAGCAGGTACTCGTCGGGGGCGTCGATCTTCTTGATGCCGGCGGCATCCATGTCGCGGATGTGCTTGACGGTGATCCGCTTGTCCTTGGCGACCAGCGTCTTGCCGGACTTGTCGGTGATCTCGAAGCGCGCGACCTCGCCGCGCAGGCGCTCGGGCACCAGGTCGAACCGCACGTGCGACGCCTCGATGTGGAACGTGTCGAACGCGAAGAACTCCTTGAGGATGCGCTCGGGCGTGTAGCCCAGCGCCTTCAGCAGGATCGTCACCGGCATCTTGCGGCGCCGGTCGACGCGGAAATACACGTAGTCTTTCGGGTCGAATTCGAAGTCGAGCCACGAGCCGCGGTAGGGGATCACGCGCGCGGAAAAGAGGAGCTTGCCCGAGCTGTGGGTCTTGCCGCGGTCGTGCTCGAAGAACACCCCGGGGGAGCGGTGCAGCTGCGACACGATCACGCGCTCGGTGCCGTTGATGACGAACGAGCCGCTGGTGGTCATGAGCGGGATCTCGCCCATGTAGACCTCCTGCTCCTTCACTTCCTTGATGGTGGGCTTGGCCGCTTCCTTGTCGAGGATGGTGAGGCGCACCTTGGCGCGCAGCGGGCTCGCGAAGGTCAGGCCGCGCTGCTGGCACTCCTTGACGTCGAATGCGGGCTCGCCGAGCGCGTAGCTCACGAACTCCAGGCGCGCGTTGCCCGAGTGGCTGCTGATCGGGAAGATCGAAGTGAACGCCGCCTGGAGGCCCTCGTTCTTGCGCGACTCCCCGGGAACCATCGCCTGCAGGAACGCGGTGAAGGACTCCAACTGCGTGGCCAGGAGGAACGGCACGTTCAGCACGGCGGCCCGCTTGGCGAAGCTCTTGCGGATGCGTTTACGCTCGGTCAGGGAATAGGTCATGAATGCTCCCGTTCAGGAAAGGGCAAGGCAGAGGACAAAGCGAAGGCGCGGCACGGCCTTGCGGCGTGTCGGGCGGCGACTTGGCTTTGCACTCTGGCGTGTATGTGTAAAGAGGCGCGCGGCCCGGGAAGGTTCCCGGGCCGCCTGCCTGCAATGCTCGTTACTTGACTTCGACCTTGCCGCCGGCGTCCGTGATCTTCTTCACGATCGCGTCGGCATCGGCCTTGTTCACGCCTTCCTTGACGGCCTTGGGCGCGCCATCGACCAGGTCCTTGGCTTCCTTGAGGCCCAGGCCGGTGATCTCGCGTACCGCCTTGATGACGTTGACCTTGTTATCGCCGCATGCGGTCAGCATGACAGTGAACTCGGTCTGCTCTTCCGCGGCAGCGGCAGCCGGGCCGGCAGCCGGGCCGGCGACGGCGACCGCGGCGGCGGCGGAGACGCCGAACTTCTCTTCCATGTCCTTGATGAGCTGCGAAAGCTCGAGGACGGTCATGTTCGATACTGCTTCGAGGATCTGTGTGCGTTCCATGTTCTACTCCGAAAAATTAGTGCCTGAAGAATGGTTGGGGGTTGAAAGCGGCCGTCAGGCCGCCTGCTTGTCTTTCTGGTCGCGGACTGCGGCGAGCACGCGGACAAATCCGGTCGGCACCTCGTTCAAGGTGCGCACGAACTTGGCCACGGGCGCCTGCATCGTGCCGAGCAGCTGGGCAATGAGCTCGTCGCGGCTCGGCATGGTGGCCAGCGCCTTGATGTCCTTGGCGGACATCAGGGAATTGGCCATTGCGCCGCCCTTGATGACGAATTTCTCGTTGTCCTTGGCGAACTCGGACAGTGCCTTGGCGCCCGCCACCGGGTCCAGCGCGATGCCGTACATCAGCGGCCCGACCATCTGGTCGGCCAGCTTCTCGAACGGCGTGCCGGCAACGGCCCGCCGCGCGAGAGTGTTTTTCAGCACGCGCAGGTAAACACCGGAGTTGCGCGCCCTGGCCCGCAGGTCCGTGATGCGACCGACGTCCAGGCCGCGATATTCCGCGACGATCACCGCCTGGGCATTGCCCAGCCTTGCGGCGACTTCCGAGACGACCGTCTGCTTCTGTTCCAGACTCATGCCCAAAGGTCTACCTCCTGGTCTGACTGTTGCGAAAACGGGCCGGGCGCATCGATCAAGACCACGCTCCGTCCCACCATCGGCGACCGTTCTTCAGGACTTGATCTGTCCTGTCTTCGGGTACACCGTCTGCGTAGGGCGCCTGCTCTGTTTAAGTCCTCCGGGACGAACCCTCGGAACCCCTACGGTCTTAGACGACCACCCCGCCTTGCGGCCGGGCGGTTGCCCAAAGTACTTATTGCTGTTGTTGCTGTTGCGACGAGACCGAGGCGACGTCGACTTTCACGCCGACGCCCATCGTGCTCGACACCGAAAGCTTCCTCAGGTACACGCCCTTGGCGCTCGCGGGCTTGGCGCGGTTCAGCGCCTCGATCAGCGCCTTCAGGTTGTCGCTCAGCGCCTCGGGCGTGAACGACGCGCGCCCGATCGTGCACTGGACGATGCCGGCCTTGTCGGCGCGGAACTGCACCTGGCCGGCCTTGGCGTTCTTTACCGCGCCGGCGACGTCCGGAGTCACCGTGCCGACCTTCGGGTTCGGCATCAGGCCGCGCGGGCCGAGGATCTGGCCCAGCTGGCCGACGACGCGCATGGTGTCAGGGGAGGCGATCACGACGTCGAAGTCGAGCTTGCCGGCCTTGATCTGCTCGGCGAGGTCCTCGAAACCGACCAGGTCGGCGCCGGCGGCCTTGGCCGCCTCGGCCTTTTCGCCCTGCGCGAACACCGCAACGCGCACGCTCTTGCCCGTGCCCGCCGGCAGCACGACCGCACCGCGTACGGTCTGGTCGGATTTCTTGGCGTCGATCCCCAGGTTCACGGCCACATCCACCGACTCGTCGAACTTGGCGGTCGAGGTGTCCTTGACGAGTTTCATCGCGTCGATTGCGGGATACGTCTTCGCGCGGTCCACCTTGCCGGCCAGTGCCTGGCGGCGCTTGGAAATATTGGCCATGGTTACATTCCCTCCACTACGACGCCCATCGAGCGGGCGCTGCCGGCGACGGTCTTCATCGCGGCTTCGAGACTGGCTGCGTTCAGGTCGGGCATCTTCACCTTGGCGATGTCCTCAACCTGCTTCTTGGTGATCTTGCCCACCTTGTCGGTATGCGGGCGCGGGCTGCCCTTTTCGAGGCCCGCGGCCTTCTTGATCAGCACCGTGACGGGCGGCGTCTTGATGATGAACGTGAAGCTCTTGTCCGCGTAAGCGGTGATCACCACCGGCAGGGGCAGGCCCGGCTCCACTTTCTGCGTCTGGGCGTTGAACGCCTTGCAGAATTCCATGATGTTGAGGCCGCGCTGACCGAGCGCGGGTCCGATGGGCGGCGAGGGATTCGCCTTGCCCGCCGGCACTTGCAGCTTGATGAAGCCGATTACCTTCTTTGCCATTTGGCTCTCCGTGTGGGTTCAAGCGAGCGCCGCAAAACGGCGCTCTCCCCGTGGTTGAAACTCAGGCCTTCTCGACCTGTCCGAACTCCAGCTCGACCGGGGTCGAGCGTCCAAAAATCGTGACCGCAACCCGCAGGCGGCTTTTCTCGTAGTTCACGTCCTCGACCGAACCCTGGAAATCGGTGAACGGGCCGTCCTTGACGCGCACCAGCTCGCCGACCTCGAACAGGACCTTGGGCTTGGGCTTCTCCACGCCTTCGCGCACCTGCTGCATGATCGCGTCGACTTCGCGCTGCGGGATCGGCGAAGGCTTGGTCGCCGTGCCGCCGACGAAGCCCGTGACCTTGTTGGTGTTCTTGACCAGGTGCCAGGTGTCGTCGTTCATTTCCATTTCGACCAGCACGTAACCGGGAAAGAACTTCCTCTCCGACATGTGCTTCTGGCCGCCCTTCATCTCGACGACTTCCTCGACCGGCACCAGGATCTTGCCGAACATTTCCTGCATTCCGGCGCGCGAGATGCGGTCCTCCAGCGCGCGCTGCACGGATTTCTCGAAGCCCGAGTAGGCGTGAACCACATACCAGCGCTTGGAGGTCGCCGCGCCGGGATTGGAAGCTTGAGTCGTTGCCGTCATGTCTTTTTCCACCCCAGGATGATGTCGTAGAGCACCCACTCGAGCGTCTTGTCGCTCACCCAGAGAAACACCGCCATTACGAATACGAAAGCGAACACCGCCGCGGTCGTCTGAATCGTTTCCTTGCGGGTCGGCCAGACGACTTTCTTGGCCTCGACGACCGACTCGCCGGCAAAAGCGACGAACTGCCGGCCCGGCGCCGTGAACCACGCCGCCACGCCGCCCGCCGCGATCCCCGCGAGCACCGCGAGGATCTTGAGGATCTGCGCGGCTTCGCCGAGCGCGTAGTAGCCCGCGATTCCCGCGGCCACCAGCAGCGCCGCAACCACCAACTTGATCGTATCCGCCATCGTCGTGCTAGCAGCCCGTTGTCGTAATTTGTACCGCGTGTACCGCGCTTCTTGCGTGAATCAGGTGGCAGGCCAAGAGGGAATCGAACCCCCAACCTTCGGTTTTGGAGACCGACGCTCTGCCAATTGAGCTATTGGCCTGCGGGGTAAGTAAGCCCTTCTACTCGATCACCTTTGCGACGACGCCGGCGCCGACGGTCTTGCCGCCCTCGCGGATGGCAAAGCGCAAGCCCTGCTCCATCGCGATCGGCGCAATCAGCGTCACCACCATCTTGATGTTGTCCCCCGGCATCACCATCTCGGTCCCCGCCGGCAGC
>JANNWA010000590.1:0-8233 GCA_031408275.1 Pseudomonadota bacterium | reverse complement strand
GGACCGGCGTGCGCTCGAAGCCCATGTTCTCCAGGTGGGGCAGGCCGTGGTTCATCAGCGTGCGAAGCAATGTGCCGAACAGCCAGCGCGGCCGGATGGCACCGTCCCAGCCAAGACGCAGCGTGGGCTTCAGCGGCGAGCCATAGCCGGTGCGGACGTTGTTCTCGCGATTCGCCGACACCTGCACGTCCACGGTCAGCACCAGCGTTCCGAACCCTGCATGCTGGGCGCGTTCCACCAGCGGCGTGATGATCGAATGTTCCCCCGGCAGGTAGGCCTGGAACCACGCCCTGGAATTGATTTCGTGGATTCGCTCGAGCTTGGTGAGCGAAGCGCCGCTCTGGATCATCGGGAGGTTCAGCGCTCCCGCAGTTCGGGCCAGCACGGCGTCGCCGTCGTAGGCGGCCAGCATGATGCCGCCCATCGGCGGGATGCCGAAGGGCAGGTCGTAGGGTTGCCCCAGGAGATCCCGTTTCTGGTTGCGCCCGCGCGTATCGACGAGGACGCGCGGGACGAAATGGTAGTCGTCGAACGCGCTGCGGTTGGCCCGCAATGACGCGTCGGTCTCAACCCCGCCCGAGATGTACCCGAAGATCGGGCGCGGAAGAAAGCCGCGCGCTGCGGGCTCGAAATCCTCGAGGCACAGCAAGTTGCGCAGGTTGCGGGCGGAGGACATGGTGCATTTTGCCACGCTGCGACTGCGTTCGATCAGCCACGCGATCCCGATCTTTCGCGTACGTTTCGACCCGATTCAGGAATGCGTCGCCTCCTGCAGGATCTCGGTGGCCCATTGGTTCAGGCTCTTGCCCGACGCCTGGGCGGCAACCAGCGCGGCACCGTGAACCTCGGGCGGCAAACGCAGCAGTATCTTCCCCGAGGCGGATTTTTCGGGACGCACTCCCTGCGCTTTGCAGTCGGCAACGTAATCATCCACGGCCGCCCCGAACTCCTTGCGCAGCTGGCCTACGGTTTCGCCGTGGAAGCTGATGATTGTGCGAATGCCCAGCACACGACCCACGAAAATGTTGTCGCGTTCGTCGTACTCGACGCGAGCGGTGTAACCCTTGTGGCGCATGGTGTTCACGGCTTGACTCCTGTTCGTTCGAGCAATTCGCGTATTTCCTCGATCTGGTAGCGCTTGGCTTCCTTCCCGGGGTGAGGCCGATGACACCGCCACTGCTCCCCGCTGAGCTCGATCTTTACGCGCGAGCCTTCCCGCTCCGTGATCGTGCCGCCCAGCGCCTTGACCAGCGATTCCACGTCGGCGAACTTGATCGTCGCGGAGGTCGGCCGGGCGAAGATCGCCGCGAGCGTTCGGCGTTGCTTGGCGTTCACAGGCGGATGATATCAAAAGATGATATCAAAAGCCATCGCCTCCCAACCACAGGTGGCACGAAGGTTCGCTTGTGGTCAAGGAGGCGGTACTCCGGGTTTGCGGGGAAGAAGGGGCTCGGCAGACTTCATTTCGACGGGTAGTTACTTACAATTGGACGGAGTTTTGTTTACAACTAGACGCTAAGCCGGCAGCGGTCGCCGTGCCGGTCCGCCGGCTTTGGGAGGCCGCGTGAAACGCGCGCCGGGGACACTGATTCGCAACAACGGAGACACGCAATGGCTTTCGATCTGGTGGTTCGCAACGGCACCGTGGTGGATGGCTCGGGCAGCCCGCGGTTTCGCGCCGACGTGGGCGTCGTGGGCGGGCGGATCGCCGAAATCGGCCGCATCCGGGAGACGGCCAGGGAGACGATCGACGCGGACGGGATGATCGTCGCGCCCGGGTTCATCGACGGCCACACCCACATGGATGCACAGGTGTCGTGGGACACCGAGGGAAGCTGCTCCAGCTGGCACGGCGTGACCTCGGTCGTGATGGGCAACTGCGGCTTCGCGCTGGCGCCCTGCAAGCCCGGGGAGCGCGAGTGGTTCGCGCGCTGCCTGACGGCGGTCGAGGACATTCCCACCGAGTCGATGCTGGCCGGCATCGACTGGGCCTGGGAAACGTTTCCGGAGTACCTCGACCACGTCGAACGATTGCCGAAGGGGATCAACTACGGCGCCTACATCGGCCATTCCGCCCTGCGCATGTATGTGATGGGCAGGCGCGCGCTGAGCGACCGGGCGACCGACGCGGACCTGAAGCAGATGCGCGATGTGGTCAGGCAGGCCATGCGCGCGGGCGCGCTCGGCCTGTCGACTTCGCGCGCCAACACCCACATGACGCCCGACGGCTCGCCGGTGGCCAGCCGCATCGCCGACTGGAGCGAGATCGCATCCCTGGTGGACGTCCTGGCCGAACTCGACGCCGGCATCTTCCAGGTCGGCCCGGACATCTCCAGCGGCGCGGCGCAGCGCGAGTGCCTGGCGCAGCTGCGCAGGATCGCGCTCGACAGCGGCCGGCCGCTGATGTTCGGCGTGCTCGCCACGCAGCAGGGCGAAAGCCCCAACCCCTGGGAATACCAGACGCAGTACCTGGACGACCTCGTGGCCGCCGGCGGCCGCGCGTTCGGCCAGTCGACCACGCGCTCGATCAACGCGCTGTTCTCGCTGCGCTCGTACCTGCCCTTCGATGCCCTGCCGCACTGGCAGGCGATTCGCGCGCTGCCGCTCGAAGAGCAGAAGCGGCGGCTCGCGGACCCCGCAGTGCGCGCGCAGCTGGTTGCCGACGAAGCCGGCATGAAGCCGCGCGACAAGGTCTTCCAGGGCGGCGGCCTCGCCACGACCGATCCGCGCCGGCCGGACTACGCCAACCTGTTTCCGCTGTTCGGCGTCGACTGGGACGACCCGTCGGTGGCGGATCTCGCGCGCGAGCGCAACCGCCATCCGGTGGACGTGATGATCGACCTCATGCTGGAGAACGACCACCTGCTGTTCGTCCAGCCGCTGGTCAACGAAAAGCCCGCCGATGTGCTTGGCATGCTGAAGCACCCGCGCACGCTGGCCACCTTCTCAGACTCGGGCGCGCACGTATGCCAGGAAATGGGCTCTTCGCTGCAGACCCACATGCTCAGCTACTGGGTGCGCAAGAAACAGGCTTTTACGCTCGAGCAGGCGGTCAGGAAGCTCACCTTCGACAACGCCTCGGCCTGGGAGCTGCCGGACCGCGGCCTGGTGCGCAGGGGCTTCGCCGCCGACCTCGTGGTGTTCGACGAACAGCGGGTGAAGCCGTGCCTGCCGACGGTGGAGCATGACCTGCCGGGCGGCGCGCGGCGGCTGGTGCAACGGGCCGAAGGAATTGCCGCGACGATCGTCAATGGCGTGACCGCCTTCGAACAGGGCAGAGCGACGGGGCGGCATGGCGGACAACTGCTGCGTGGCGCGCCGGGTTGAGCGGATGGGACAACGTCTGGTCCATCGCGTCCGTCCTGATTTATAAAGATTGTGTTGATAAAGTCATTGACGGGGGCGGATCTCCTGCCAATGGATGTACTGGTACAGATACATTTATCTATATACCGGCCCGCCTCCTACGATCCCTTCCGCGCCAGGTAGATCCCCATCAGCACAACCACTCCACCCGCCACCTGCAGCGCCACCAGTGGCTCCCCCAGCAGTACCCATGCAAACACGCCCGCCATCACCGGTTGCAGCAGCAGGCTGACGGAGGAGAACGAGGCCGGCAGGTGCGCGAGCGCATAGGCGATGAGCCCTTGCCCGCAGGCGTGCGAGATCAGCGCGATGCCAACCAGCTTCAGCCATCCCGCCTCGCTCACCGGCAGCATCTGCTCCCCGGTGGCGAGCGCAATCGGCAGCAGCATCAGCGCGGTCAGCGTAGTGGTGATCGCCATCAGCCTGAGCGCCCCCAGTCCCCGGTCGCGCAGGCTCTTCACATTGAGCAGGTACCACGCGTAGAACAACGCCGTGATCACCCCAAAGGCGTCACCGAGCAGCGCGGTACGCGAGAAGGCGAGGCTGGTGCTGACCAGCATGCCCACTCCCACGAGCGCTGTGACCAGACCGGCGAGGAACAGGCGGCTGGGTTTCTGCCGGAACAGCAGCCAGGCGGCGAGCGTGACGAAGATCGCCGCGAGGTTGGCGAGCAGCGTCGAATTGGCCACCGAGGTCAGCTGGACCGAGAAATGCCAGAACACCAGGTCGCCGGTGAATGCCGCGGCGGCGGAGATGAGCAGCCATCCCGACGGCCTGGACGAAGCGCTTGCTTCGCCCCCACGGCCGAACGCGGCGTACATCAGCCATAGCGCCGGCACCGCAAGCGCCACGCGCCAGAACGCCGTCGCCGTCGGCCCGGTCTCGGAGACGCGCACGAAGATGGGCGACAGGGCGATGCACACTGCGCCCAGCAAAAGCGCAAGCAAAGCAAGCCCTTCGCGAGGGCGCATGGTGGGACGCATTGCGGCAATTATCGCAGCGCCGCCGGGGGGGCTGGGTGGTAAAATTTTTCACCCCTTATGAACACCCCGCGCTTCGTCCACCTCAGGCTGCACAGCGAGTACTCGGTGACGGACGGCATCGTCCGCGTCGACGACGCGGTGGCCCGCGCGGCGGCCGACGGCATGCCGGCGCTGGCCCTCACCGACGCCGGCAACCTGTTCGGCATGGTGAAGTTCTACAAGGCGGCGCGCGGCGCTGGCGTAAAGCCGCTGATCGGCGCCGACTGCTGGGTGCAGAACGTCGCCGATCGCGACAAGCCCTCGCTCATCCTGCTGCTGGTGGCCTCGCATGCGGGCTACCTCCGGCTGTGCGAGCTGTTATCAAGGGCATGGCTCTCGAACCAGCACCGCTCGCGCGCCGAGATCGACAAGGCCTGGCTGACGGAGGGGGGCACGGAAGGCCTGATCGCGCTTTCGGGCGCCTCGGGCGGCGAGATCGGGCAGGCGCTGGCTTCCGAGAACCTCGAGGCGGCCGGCAAGCTCGCCAAGGATTGGTCGGCGCTGTTCCCCAAGCGCTTCTACCTCGAGCTGCAGCGCGCCGGCCTGCCGCAGACCGAGACGCTGGTAGCGCGCACGGTGCAGCTGGCCACCAAGCTCAAGCTCCCCGTGGTGGCCACGCACCCGGTGCAGTTCATGGCGCCGGACGATTTCAAGGCGCACGAGGCGCGCGTCTGCATTTCGCAGGGCTACGTGCTCGGCGACCAGCGCCGTCCGAAGCACTTCACGCCCGAGCAGTACTTCAAGTCGCAGGACGAAATGGCGGCCCTGTTCGCCGACATCCCGCAGGCGCTGGAGAACGCGGTCGAGATCGCGCGGCGCTGCAGCCTCGCGATCGAACTCGGCAAATCCAAGCTCCCGGTGTTCCCGACGCCCAAGGGCGAGACGATCGAGGACTACCTGCACCAACAGAGCGAGCAGGGGCTGGACGCGCGGCTGCAAAAACTCTTCCCCGATCCCGCGGAGCGGGAGGCGAACGCGCCCAAGTACCGCACGCGCCTCGAGTTCGAGATCCAGACCATCCTGCAGATGGGATTTCCCGGCTACTTCCTGATCGTCGCGGACTTCATCAACTGGGCCAGGAACAACGGCGTGCCGGTGGGGCCCGGCCGTGGCTCGGGCGCGGGCTCGCTGGTGGCGTATTCGCTCGGCATAACCGACCTCGACCCGCTGCTCTACGACCTGCTGTTTGAAAGGTTCCTGAACCCCGAGCGCGTGTCGATGCCGGACTTCGACATCGACTTCTGCCAGGACGGACGCGACAAGGTCATCGGCTACGTGCGCGACAAGTACGGCGCGGGCAGCGTGTCGCAGATCGCGACCTTCGGCACGATGGCCGCGCGCGCGGTGGTGCGCGACTGCGGTCGCGTGTTGGACCTGGGCTACAACTTCTGCGACCAGATCGCCAAGCTCATCCCGTTCCAGCCGGGCAAGACCATCACCCTGCAGATGGCGCGCGAGATGGAGCCGCTGCTCGCGGAGCGCGAGCAGAAGGAGGACGAGGTTCGGGAGCTGCTGGAGCTCGGCGAGAAGCTCGAAGGCCTCACGCGCAACGTCGGCATGCACGCGGGCGGCGTGCTCATTGCACCCGGCAAGCTAACCGACTTCTGCCCGCTGTACGCCGCCGAAGGCACCGAGAACGTCATCTCGCAGCTCGACAAGGACGACGTTGAGGCGGTGGGCCTGGTCAAGTTCGACTTCCTCGGGCTCACCACGCTGACCGTGCTCGACTGGGCGGTGCGCTACGTGAGGATGCTCGGCGAGAAGGAGTTCGACCTCGAGAAGATCCCGCTCGACGACCCCGCCAGCTACCAGCTCCTCGCCGCGGGCAACACGGCCGCGGTGTTCCAGCTGGAATCCAGCGGCATGCGCGACATGATCCGCAAGGCGAGGCCCGACCGCTTCGAGGACATCATCGCGCTGGTGGCGCTGTACCGTCCCGGCCCGATGGATCTGATCCCGGACTTTATCGCCCGCAAGCACGGCGGACGCTTCGAGTACCTGCACAAGCTGCTCGAGCCCATCCTCGAGCCGACCTACGGGATCATGGTCTACCAGGAACAGGTGATGCAGGCGGCACAGGTCTGCGCGGGGTATTCGCTGGGCGGCGCAGACCTGCTGCGCCGCGCGATGGGCAAAAAGAACGCCGAGGAGATGGCCGAGCAGCGCGCGATCTTCGTCACCGGCGCGAAGGCAAAGGAGATCAGCGCCAACAAGGCCAACGAGATCTTCGACTACATGGAGAAGTTCGCGGGCTACGGCTTCAACAAGTCGCACGCCGCGGCCTACGCGCTGGTCGCTTACCACACCGCGTACATGAAGGCCCACCACCCGGCGGCATTCATGGCGGCCAACTTCTCCGCGATCATGGACGACACGGACAAGGTCCGGTCGCTGCACAAGGACAGCCTCGCCAACGGCCTCGCGATCCTGCCGCCGGACGTCAACACCTCCGGCTACCGCTTCACGCCGGTGGACGCGAAGACGATCCGCTACGGCCTCGGCGGGATCCGCGGCACCGGCCGATCGGCGATCGAGGCCATCGAGGCGACGCGCAAGGCCGACGGGCCGTTTGCGAGCCTGTTCGACTTCTGCCGCAGGGTGGATCGGCGCGTCGTGAACCGCCGGGCCATGGAGGCGATGGCCCGCGCCGGGGCGTTCGATGCGATCGAGGCCAACCGCGCCAGCGTGCTCGCTTCAGTCGGCCTTGCGATGGAGGCCGCCGAGCAGGACGAACGCCAGGCCTCGCAGGAGAGCCTGTTCGGCGACGCCTCCGACTCCCGCGGCGCCGCGTTCCGCCTCATCGAGTCGCGGCCCTGGGACATGAAGCAGCGCCTGATCGAGGAGAAGACCGCGCTGGGCTTCACGCTGTCGGGACACCTGTTCAACGCCTACGCGCATGACCTCGGGAGCTTTTCGCGCACGCCGCTTGCCAAACTCGCCCCGGCCAAGGGCACGGTGTGGCTGGCGGGGGTCATCGTCTCGGCGCGTGTGCAGATGACACGCCGCGGCAAGATGGTGGTGCTGCTGCTGGATGACGGCACCGCGCAGGTCGAGGTCACGGTGTTCAACGAGTTGTTCGAAGCCAACCGCGACAAGCTCAAGGAGGATGCGCTGCTGGTGGCGGTATGCAAGGTGCAGGCGCCGTGGGACGAGTCGTTCGGCGGTTTGCGCGTTGCGGCGGAGGATCTGCTGGACCTCGCCGAGCTGCGCCGGCGGTATGCGCAGAACCTGCGCCTCGACATCAACGGCCAGGCCGACGCGAAGAAATTGAAAGAGTGCCTTGCGCCGTTCCGGGCCAATGGGGGCGGAGGCGGCTGCTCGGTCGTCGTCCATTACCACAACGGCGTGGCGGAAGTCGACGTGGCCCTCAGCGCGGACTGGCGCGTTCGGCCCGACGCGGAATTGCTGTCCCGGCTCGAAGACTGGCTCAGCCCGGAGCGGGTGAGGGTGGTGTATTCGTTTTCAGCGCCGGGCTAGATTTCCACAATTCACGATTCCTGGCGCACCCGGGCCGCCAGGTCCGGCTCGCCGCAGGAGCGCAGGATCTCCCCGCGCACGGTGTCGCGCATCTTTATCGCCGCGGCCCAGTCGGCGCCCTCGGCCGTGACGGGCGCGCCGATGGTGACCGACACGGCCGCGCGCCGCAGGTACCAGGTGCCGTCGCGCAGCACCGAGCGCACGCCGCGCAGCGCCACCGGCACCACGGGGATACCGGCCTGCGCCGCCGCCTGGAACGCGCCGGTGCGAAAATCCATCAGCCCGGTGTGGCGCGTCAGCGTGCCTTCCGGGAAAACGACGAGCGACACGCCGCGCTGCGCGGCCGCGCCGAGCTCGTTGGCGTGCTC
>JANNWA010000589.1:0-5227 GCA_031408275.1 Pseudomonadota bacterium | reverse complement strand
GGCAGCGGCGACAATACGCTCAAGCTCGACATACGCGACCTGCTCAGCATGTCCGAGAACAGCAATACGCTGCAGATCGACGGCAATTCCGGTGACGTTGTGCAAGTTGATAACGGCGGCGGCGCGGCCTGGACGATAACGACTGGCCCGGCCTACGATCTCTATACGCAGGGCCTCGCGAATCTGCTGATCGAGCACGGCGTGGCGGTTAGCGTCATCTGAAGGAACTGCGGGATCTAGTGGTCCTGCTGCCATAACGCAGATCTTCGCGGCAGGACGGTTCGTTGGAAGTGCTCGCGTTGCCCCCCGCAGCCCACCGTCGTCTGAGCGCGCTTTGCTTCATGCACGGCTTACGGACTAAAATGGCCAGAAAGGACCGTAACCGTGAATCCTGCCTCGCTTGACGCCGTCGCAACCCCTAAAGTCGAAATCACCACCTCGCGCCAGTTCCCCGAATGGATGGCCGAGCAGCGCCTTTCCCTCGCCTTCACCACCTACCAAGCCGGCAAACTGTTCTTAATCGGCCTGAATCCCAAGGGCCGCCTGTCGGTGTTCGAGCGCACCTTCAACCGCTGCATGGGCCTCGCGGGCGACGGCCAGACGTTGTGGATGAGCACGCTGTATCAGTTGTGGCGGCTGGAGAACGCGCTCGCGCCGGGCGAGACGGCGGAGGGCTACGACCGTTTCTACATACCGCGCACCGCCTACACCACGGGCGATCTCGATATCCACGACATCGGCCTAGGCAAGGACGGCAAGCCGGTGTTCATCGCCACCCTGTTCGGCTGCGTCGCGACGCTGAGCGAAACGCACAGCATCCGGCCGCTGTGGAAGCCGCCGTTCATCTCGCGCCTGGCGGCGGAGGACCGCTGCCACCTGAACGGCCTCGCGATGGCCGACGGCGTGCCGCGCTACGCCAGCGCGGTGAGCAAGAGCGATGTCGCCGACGGCTGGCGCGAAAAGCGCCGCGACGGCGGCGTGGTGATGGACCTGCGCACCAACGAGGTGGTGCTCGGCGGCCTGTCTATGCCGCATTCGCCGCGCCTCGCCGGCGGCCAGCTCTATCTTGCGGATTCCGGCACCGGCCGCTTCGGCCGGGTCGATGTGACCAAGGGCGCATTCGAGGAGATCGCGTTCTGCCCCGGTTACATCCGCGGCATGACCATCCACAAGAACTTCGCCATCGTGGGCATGTCGCGGCCGCGGCACAACAAGACTTTTTCCGGCCTCGCGCTGGATGACGAACTCAAGCGCCGCGAGGTGGAGCCGCGCTGCGGGCTGATGGTGATCGATCTGCGCAGCGGCGACATCGTGCACTGGCTGCGCCTCGAGGGCGTGGTCGAGGAACTCTACGACGTGGTGGTGCTGCCCGGCGTGGTGCGGCCGATGGCGCTGGGACTGGTGTCCGACGAGATCCGGCGCACGGTCAGCCTGGAGAACGATTTGCCTGCGGCGGCCCCGCGCTAGCCGATCAAGGGATCGCCTTGGCCTTGCGCGCATGACCGGGAGCCGCGGCCTGCTGGCGGGAAAGCTCCTCGGGGCGGCCACCCAGCTGCGATACCTGCCCAGGACGCTGCGGCTGTTCTGGGCGGCGGCACGCCGCTGGAGCGTGGTGTGGGCCGTGCTGCTGCTGGTGCAGGGGCTCCTGCCGGTGATGGTCGTGCTCCTGACCCGGGAGCTGGTCGACCGCCTGGCGGGCGTCGTCGGCTCGTCCGCAGGGTGGGAGGCGCTCGTCCCGGTGGTGCTCCCGGCCGCCCTGATGGGTGGAGTCCTGCTGCTGGGGGAGTTGTTGCGCGGCGCGTCCGACTGGGTGCGCACCGTGCAGGCGAGCCTCGTCGAGGACTACATCAGCGGGCTGGTCCAGGAAAAATCGACGACGGTGGACCTGGCCTTCTACGAGTCGCCCGAATACCACGATCACCTGCACCGGGCCCGCGCCGAGGCCGCCTCGCGCCCGATCGCACTGCTCGAGAACGGTGGCAGCCTGATCCAGAACGGCATCACGCTGGTCGGCATGGCCGCCGTGCTGGTTCCCTATGGGATGTGGGTGCCGGTCGCGCTCGTAGCGAGCACCGTTCCAGCGCTGCTGGTCGTGCTGCGCTTTGCGGTGCGCCAGCATCGGTGGCACGTGCGCAACACGGAGGATGAGCGCCGCGCCGCCTACTACGACTGGCTCCTGACCGCGCGAGAATCGGCGGCAGAGCTGCGCCTGTTCGGATTGGGTGGTTACTTTCGAGCAGCGTACGCAAACCTGCGGGCCCGGCTGCGGCAGGAGCGCCTGCAGTTGCACAAGGCGCAGGGACTGGCCGATCTGGCGGCCGGGGCGGTCGCCCTCGTGATTGCAGGCGCATCTCTGGCCTGGATGGTGTGGGAAGCCATCCAAGGGCGCGCGACATTGGGTGACATCGCCCTTTTCTACCAGGTCTTCAGCGTGGCGCAGCGGCTGGTGCGTTCCCTGCTGGGCAATGTCGGCCACATCTACTACAACCTCCTTTTCCTGGGAAACCTGTACGAATTCCTTGACCTCCAGTCCGCGGTAACGGATCCACCGCAGCCGCGTCCTGTGCCGGCAAAGGGGCCCGCAAGCAAGGGGCTCGGGATTCACTTTCGGAACGTGGCGTTCAGCTATCCGGCCAGCGGGCGAACGGCGCTGCAGGATCTGCGCCTGGAGATCCCGGCAGGGCAGGTTGCCGCGATCGTCGGCACCAACGGCGCAGGCAAGAGCACATTGCTGAAATTGCTCTGCCGCTTCTACGACCCAACGGCCGGCAGGGTCGAGCTCGGCGGTATCGACGTGCGCGAGCTGTCGCTGAGCGAGTTGCGCAGATTGATCACGGTGCTGTTCCAGGAGCCGGTGCATTACAACGCGACGGTGGCCGAGAACATTGCCGTTGGCGTAGCGGGGGTGGCAAGGGACGAAATCGAAGCCGCAGCGCGTGCGGCCGGGGCCGAGGCGCTGATCGCCCGGTTGCCGCACGGTTACGATACCCGGCTCGGCATGTGGTTTGCAGGCGGCGTCGAACTCAGCGTGGGAGAGTGGCAGCGCATTGCCCTGGCCCGTGCATTCCTGCGCAAGGCGCCGGTGATTGTGCTCGACGAACCGACAAGTGCGATGGACTCCTGGGCGGAAGCCGATTGGCTGCAGCGGTTTCGCTCGCTGGCGGCCGGCCGCACGGCGATCGTCGTGACGCACCGGTTCACCACCGCAATGCGGGCCGACGTCATCCATGTGATGGACAATGGCCGCATTGTGGAATCCGGCAGCCATGGCGAATTGTTGGCGCAGGACGGTGCGTATGCACGGTCGTGGCGGATGCAGATGAGCGCCGAGCGAGGTGGGCAAGCCAGCCAGGCCTCCAGCCCGGACGGACTGATACCGTGAGATGTGCATCGTGACCGAAACCGGCCGCGTTGACGCGCTGCTCGGGATCATCCGGTCGTCCGGAAAAACTCCCGGGGCGGCTGATCTGCGGGCCGTGTCGCTGGAAGGCTGGGGGGCAATTCTGGGGATTGCCCGGCAGCACGGCATTGCGCCCCTGCTGCATCGTGCCCTCAAGGCGGGCGACGTGCTGTCCTGCGTTCCGGAACCGGTGCGCAGGATCCTTGAGGACGAGCGCCGAACCACGGCGCTCGCCAACCTGCGCAACCTGGGAAAATTCCGGCTGGTCGCGCAGGCGCTGCAGGCGCGCGGCATACCGGTCATCGCGCTGAAGGGGCTGCACCTGGCCGAACTTGTGTACCGCGACGTCAGCCTCCGGCCGATGAGCGATCTGGACATCCTCGTGCCGCGTGCGCTGGTGAAGCAGTCGGTCGCCACCCTGCACGGGCTGGGCTACGGTTTTGACGAGGACTACTCGGGCGCGTCGAGTGCGATGCTCGACACGAAGTGCGATGTCGAACTTTCCGACCGCGGCATGGGCAGCCTGCTCGAGGTCCACTGGTCGCTCTCCGTGCCGCCCGGGCGCTATACCGCGACGATCGAAGAAATATGGCGCAGCGCCGTTCCGGCACGGGTGGGGGATGCCGAGGCGCTGGTCATGTCACCCGAGTTTGCGCTCCTGCATGTCTGCGCGCATCTCGCGTGCCATCACGTGTTCGTGTTCAGTCTCCGCGCGCTCTGCGACATCGCGGAAATCGTGTGGGCCCATCCCGGACTCGATTGGGCGGTGGTGGCCGATCACGGCAAGCGCTGCGGCTGGGGTCGCGGGGTGGCTGTCGCATTGCGGCTCGCGAGTGATCATCTCGGGGCGGCCGTGCCAGGGGATGTTCTCGCCTCGCTGGGTGCCGATGCACTCGATCCGGGCATGCTGTGCGAGGCAATGGAGCACCTGCTCGAAAGTGGCGACATGCCGGAAGGATTGAACCATGCCGCCAATCTCATCGCATTCGCAGACAGCCACGGTCTGGCGAGAAAGTTGGCTGCATTTTGGGCGAGAATCTTCGTGCCTCGCCCCGAGCTTTCAGTGATCTACGGAGTGCCTGAACGTTCCGCACGCCTCAGTCTGTATTACGCTGTGCGGCTGAAGGATTTGCTTGGCAGGTACCTCGCCAGTGCCTGGGCGCTGAAAGTGGGGGATCCTCGCCTCGCCGCAGCTGCTGCCCGTCACGCGCGGCTCGCAAAATGGGTCAACGGCGCGTGAGTTTCTTGACGAATCGGAGTCGCACCATGTCCCCTCACGCTTGGCGCACGGCAACCTGCGCGCTGCTGGCTCTCCTCCTGCTCGCAGTGGGTTACCAGTCCGCCAGGCTCGGGATGGCCGGCCTGATCTCGGAACTCGGCCAGCGCGAGGTCGACCGCTGGACCGCCTCGTCCCGGCCGCGGGACATGCGCGAAGTGAGCCGCGTGGCGCGCTATTTCACCGACAGCCTCGATTACTGGCCCGACAATCCCTGGGCGCTGGAACGATTGGGCGCGCTCGACCTGGCGCGCATGCGCCTGTCCACCGTACCCCGGCAGGCGATTGCTTACGCATGGGCCGCGCGCCTGCGCTACCGGGAGGCCCTGCGGCAGCGGCCCACCTCGCCGTATCTATGGGCAAACCTCGCGCTGTCGAAGCTCTATCTGGACCAGATCGACAGCGAGTTCTTCACGGCCCTGCGTAACGCGAATGAACTCGGCGCGTGGGAGCCAGCCACCCAGCAAACAGTGCTTTTCCTCGGGCTCGCCGTGTGGGAAAAGCCCGATCCGGGCCTCCGGGAGATGGTTTACGGGGTGCTGGAGCGGGGC
>JANNWA010000588.1:0-8056 GCA_031408275.1 Pseudomonadota bacterium | reverse complement strand
GCGCCGAGCATGCTGCCTGCGCCGGGGCGGTTTTCCACCACCACTTGCGCGCTGAGCTGTTCGCCGAGCTTCTTGGCGATCACGCGCGCGATGAAGTCCGTCCCGCCGCCCGGCGCGAAGCCGACCACGATCTTGATCGGTTTGTTCGGCCAGGTCTGCGCCTGCGCGGTGGTTGCCGCGAACGTGGCGAGGAGGAGGGCGAGGCAGAGGGTGATTTTTTGCATGGTCACTGTCCTTGATTGATCTGAATCAATGGCGTCGGAAAATATCCGGCGACCATCGGGAAATGATTGCCGTCAAGCCTGCCTTGCATGCGCTGGTCCCTGTCGCGCTCGCGTTGTCGTGCGGCGCGGTCCTCCTGCCGTCCAACGCGCAAGCGATCTCGGACGAGATCCAGGTATACACCGACGACATCAACAAGCCCGGCGAGTTCGGGCTCGAACTGCACATGAATACTACCCCGCGGGGCCGCAAGACGCCGGACTACGCCGGCGAATCGCCGCCGCACCGCGGATTTCGCTTTACGCCGGAATTCTCCTATGGCCTGGGCAAGGACTGGGAAGCCGGGCTGTACCTGCCCATGGTCCGCACTGCGGGAGAGAACCTTTCCCTCAGCGGAGTCAAACTCCGGCTCAAGTGGCTGCCGGTACGCGCCGATGAGGAGGCCGGGGGGTGGTACGCAGGGGCGAACGCCGAGCTGGCCAGCGTGAACAAGAGCTATTCCGAGTCGCGCTACGGGAGCGAGCTGCGGATCATGACGGGCTATCGCGCCAAGGGGTGGCATGTCGCGGTCAACCCGATCTTCGGCTGGGACCTGTCAAAGGGGTTCACCGGCGGCGGGCCGAGTTTCGACCTCGCCACCAAGGCAGTGCACGATGTCGCGCCAGGCGTTGCGCTGGGGGTCGAATATTATTCCGCGATAGGCAGGCTCAAGGACCCCCTGCCCGGTTCGCTCCAGGAAAAAACGCTTTATCTGGTGATGGACTTCGATCGCAAGCCGTGGGTCTTCAACGTCGGCATCGGCCGCGGACTCACCGACGCGACCGATCGCTGGACGCTCAAGGCGATAATCGAGGCGCCGTTCAACTGAAAAAAGGCCTGCTGGAGCGGGCCTTGTCGTGGCAGGATCGGCTACCGCGCAACCGGTAGAAAAGTATGTCGGCGACCTGCCCCTGGTGTTCCGCCCCCCGCGACGAAGGACCCACGTGCCCGAAGTGCGGCGCGATCTACGCCAAGGCCGAGGCGATCAAGGCGCACGGCAGCGCGAAGGCCGTCATTGCGGCGGCCCAGGTGGAGGCGGTGCCGCCCGCCGACCCGGTGCTGGACCTCGAACTCGACGTCGACAACCCCTCCGGCGAGTGGCAGCTCGTCGACGACGCGGACCTGGAGTGGAAGTTCTGCGTCGGCGCTATCCCGGCGGCCCTGCTGGTTTCGCTGCTCATCTATGTCTCGGGCATCGGCGCGTTCCTGCTGCGCCTCTTCCTGTCGATGCCGGTGCACGAACTGGGGCACGCGTTCGCAGCCTGGTTCAGCGGCTTCGACGCGATCCCCACGGTGTGGAAGACGCTTGTCCCCGACACGCGCGGGTTCGTCATGCCCCTCGGTCTCCTCGCGGGGCTGGGGTGGCTGGGCTGGCGCGCGTGGGAGGCGGGGAACCGCGTCCTGCTCAGCGCCGCGTGCGCTCTGGTACTGCTGCAGCTCGCCCTGACCTTCGGCACCAGCGTGCACACCGCGAAAATGATCATCGTCTTCTGCGGCGACGGCGGCGGCATGATCCTCGCGGTCCTGCTGATGGGGAGCTTCTTCTTCGGCAAGCGCACGCAGCTCTACAAGGGGTCGCTGCGCTGGGGGTTCGTGGTGATCGGCGCCGCAACCTACGTCGATATCTACGGCACCTGGGTGAAGGCGCGGCGCGATTTCGACGCGATCCCGCTCGGCAGCCAGGACGGCATGGCCGCCGACCCGCTCGTGCTGATCGAGCAGCACGGCTGGACGCTCGCCTCGGTGGCGAACCGCTACTTTGTGCTGGGGCTGCTGTGCTTCGCGGCGTTGGTGGCTGTGTATGCGTGGGGGGTGCGGCGCGCTGCTCAGGAGCGCGATTCGCGCCTGGCGCCGGGGTAGCTCAGCGGGCCAGCTTTGCGCAGTCGGCCCGCTCGGCCGCGTGCTCGCCGGGGGCGATCTCGGCCTGTTCGGCGACGGATTCGCTTAAAGCCGTCATGTCGTTTCCCATAAACGGCGCACCGGCACCGCAAACATGCCATCGCCGAAGCGGATCGTCGCGGTGCCGTCGTACAGGACAACCCCCGCCGCGAAGCGCTCGCCGGCGGCTTGCCGCAGCTTGCGCAGACCGCGGAAATCGCCCTCTCCAACGCTGGCAGCGGCCTTCACCTCCACACCCGCAAGCGCCGCCTGCCCCCGCTCGAGCACGATATCCACTTCGAAATCGTCGCGGTCGCGAAAGTGAAAAAATCCGATCGGTTCCGCACGCCAGCTCGCCTGGCGCCGCAACTCCTGCAGCACGAAAGTCTCCAGCATCGAACCCAGCAGTTGCCGGTCTCTCGCGAGCCCCGCGGCATCAATGCCCGCGAGCGTACAAGCGACTCCCGTGTCACCCATGTGGAGCTTGGGTCGTTTTACCAGCCGGCTGAGCCGGTTCATGTGCCACGCCGGCAACAGGTCAAGCAGGAAAACGCGTTCGAGAAGTGTGACGTACTCGTGGATCGTCTGGCGCGTCAACTCGAAGGGGGCCGCAAGATCGGCGACATTCACCAGCCGGGCGGTCTGGCTTGCAGCCAGCGCAAGGAGCTTCGGCAGCGCATCGAGCGAGCGGACGCGGGTCATGTCGCGCACGTCCCGTTGCACCTGCGTCTCCACATAGTCGCGGTACCATGCGGCACGCCGCGCGGGCGCACGGCGCGCCAGTGCGGCGGGATAGCCGCCGGCCACGATTCGCTCGGCGAGGCCGACGCCAAGCCGCTCGGCGAGCCCGGTCTTGAACGCCCCGCGAAACAGAATATCGATGAAGCGCGGCGGCTGGTCCGCGATTTCGCATTGCGCGAGCGGATGCAGCCTCAGCATGCCCATTCGTCCGGCGAGCGAATCGGCGAGCGCGGGAACGAGCAGCACGTTGGCGGAGCCCGTGAGAATGAAGCGTCCCGGTACCCTGCGCTGATCAATGACGAATTTGAGCGCAGTAAAGATCTCCGGAACCCGCTGCACTTCGTCGAGGATGGTCTTCGCCGGGAGGTCGTGCACGAAGCCGACAGGATCGCTCGCGGCAGCCTGACGCACGGCTTCGTCGTCGAACGACACATACCGGTAGCCGCGCGGCTCGCCAACCAGGCGCGCGAGCGTCGTCTTGCCGCTCTGCCGCGGGCCATGAATCAGGACGGCGGGCGTATCGGCGAGCGCCTCGCGCAGGCGGGGAACGAGGTAGCGGGCAAAGGACCTGATGGCACGGGGCATGCGCGATCATAGGCCGACCGGGCGGCTGAATGCAAGTTTTAATACCGGCTGAACGCTAATTAATAGTGCGGCTGTTCGCTAGTTTCATGGGCAGCCTCCAGCCAGGCGATGGCGGCCTGCTCGACGTCGGATTCGGTGAAGATACTGGTCACGCGGAGCTAGCTCCGAGGTTCTACTCGCGCTGCTTGTGCTGGGGCTGCTGTGTTTCGCCGCGCTGGTTGCCGTGTACGCGTGGGGCGTGCGGCGCGCTGCTCAGGAGCGCGATGCGCGGGCTGGCTCCCGCAGGTTGGGCGAGCGGATGGCGGGACGGGGCGGGTAGTTCAGCGGGCGTTGTCCGCCGCGCGGGCTGCGGGGGCGAGGGCGAGGAGGGCGAGGAGGAGGATGTCCTTCTGGATCATTTTCTCTCCACGAATTCAGAACTTTTGTCTAGATAAGTCATTGCCAGTAGCCGCTCTCATGGCAGATAGTGTATCCGTACCGGTACATTTTAGACCTGACCCCAAGTGCGGGAGTCAACGCATCCCACGGTCGAAGGCGCTCAGTCCGCATAGGTGTAAGCCGACTCTTGAACGACACCCGATGTAACCACGACTCTGCAACCGTGCCGGGCATATGACTTCATCTCCACAAGGTAGTTGACGCCCTCGTGTGGCCGGCCAGGACCAAGGCCGTGATGATTGGCAAATTCCTGCAGCGCTGCAGTTGACATGCCCGATTTTATTTGCGGGCACAGCGCACGGACGCGACCTTCTGCGGTGCTGTAGTTGTACAGGAAATACGCAATGCCAAGAACAAGCGTGATGCCGAAAACCGCTTTGAACATGCGCCAAACGTAGCTCATGGTTGTCTGCCTAAGTGGGGTCGAGTAAGCCAACCCGAATCGTCCGCTCTTGTCAGGCGACCTGCGCGAGGGGAAACCGTATCTCTACCGCGTCAAAGGGAACTGAGACCGTGCCGTCCTCCGCGCGCTCGACCAGGCCCAGTTCCACCAGGCGCGATACGTCGGTGTGGATGTTCGAATAGTTGCGTTCCGCGGTTTTCGCCAGCGCGTAGACGCTGCTCGGTCCCGCGCGGCGGAGCGTGTCGAGGAGATCCAGGCGCGCCGGGGTGAGTTCGGCGAACAGCGCGCGTGCCGACTCGAAGCTTAGGCGGAAGTCGGGCGCTTGCCCGCGGCGGGCGCCGGCGACCTGCTGCGCCGCGGCTTTGAAGATCGAACCCCTGCGGCTCAATTCGATGATTGCTTTCATGGCTTGGCGTTCGGGACTTCCTTGGCGTGGGCAACGGGCACCGCAGGCATATGTTGCATGGTAGCAATGCAGCGCGGGAGTGTCGCGGGAGTCAGCGGCCGACGAGAGCCTGTCCGGCAGCGGCTGTGCATCAATTCGGGCCAGAACCCATCCTGGCTGCCTTGGGCGATCAGACCTTCGCAGGCTTGTGTGACTTCAACCAGTCCTTGAGCGCTGCATCCACGCGCGTCTGCCAGCCATCGCCCGTCGCGCGAAAGGGCTGAACGACCTCGGGCGAAAGACGGATGGTGATGCGCTCCTTGGTGGGCGTCTTCTGCGGCCCGCGCACTTTGAGCTTGGCGAGCAGTTTGCCGGACAGCACTTCCTTTGCGGGACGAAAACGCTTCAGGTCCGCAGCGGTCAGTTCGCGGACCTCGCCGTTGGCGTCAATCAGTGGCTTGGATTTTTGCATAGCGCGTTACCTCTGTATTGGCTTACGTTCCGGACGCTGATGACCCGGATGCCATGGGTTGTCTCCGTGAAGCACAAGACGTGTATCCGGCCGTGAAGCCTTCCGACTGCGACATAGCGGGCTTCGCCGTATTCGCGCCGCAGGTCGGACTGTATATATGCGGTCTCGAATTCAAAATCCGCCGCGTGTTCGAACGGCAAGCCACGCTCGCGGATGTTCTGTGCGGTTATGTGGAGATTGTGTCATGTCCAGTCGATTTGCCAGGACTCGAAAGGGAATTGGCGGAAACGGACCTTGACCTCGCCGGGATCGAAGTGCGAGCAGCGCGATTGCAAGTCCGGCCCGACCTGCGCGACCAGGTGCCCGCTGGCGAGGATCGTCCCGCGATTCGCTCGGGCTTCCAGTGAGCTTGCGAGCAGCGGATGCGACCCGAATATCGTGGCATCATCGCCCATGCGGAAGACTTCCCCGTGGCTGAGACCCACCTTCGCCCCGCAGTTGGTCTGCAGGGCGAGTTCCTCGCGCAGGAGGTTCGTCGCGCGCTGGATCTCGATTGCACAGCGGACGGCTGCGTCTGCGGTCGCAAACATGGCCATGATGGAACGCATCCCAGTGGTATCACCCCCGTCGTGACCTGTGGAGTGCAAGCGGATGATCGCTTCCATGGCAAGCCCCATGCAGCGCGAATTGAATCGCTCCGGCCGATCACCCAGAGCCGGGTCATACAGGGCGCGCTTGCTGCAGCCGCTGGTGACGTACAGCAGCGCGCACGGCGGGAGGGTGATTCGCCTTTCCTGGTTCATGCCCTTGCTCCTGGAGACAGGTCCAAAAGTCGCTCCGCCGTGAAATGCCGAGGCGCTACTACTTGCGAGTCCCGCCTACGCGGTTTTCGCGATAGGTCACGCCGAGGTCCGTGCGCTCGATCAGGATGCGATCGCGACCATCGCCGGTGAAAGCGGGGTTAGAGTCGACTTTTCATGGCAGGCGCTAAGAAGGCGACTCTGACCAAGATTGTTCAACTAATGTCACAGAAAGTCCGCTTCTGGAGCCACTTCCGAGCCAATCATCTTGCACATTTCAGCAAACGATTCCCTCACTTCTTCTCCGCCGGATACGAAGTCCCCGGCCCCATCCCCCACACCTGGATCACGCACTCCTCGCCCTTCGCGCCGTCGTAGTGGATTTGTTTCGCGTGTTGGACCACTTAGCTCCCAGCAGGCGCAGGCACGGTGCTGTCGCGGTCGAACTTCTCGCCGGTCCCCATCCACCACGTCCCCGAAATGACGACGAAGAACCGGTCGTTGGGATGGAGGTGCCGGCGGCGTTCTTCACGTACTTGATTTCGGCCGGCGTCTTGAATTCGACTGCGGCGGGGTCGAGGGCGTGAGCCGGAGGGGCCAGAAAGGCAAGCGCGGCGGCAAGTGCGAGCAGGTACTTTTTCATTCTGTCTCCCGGCGAAAAAAAAGGCCCGCCGAAGCGGGCCTTGTCATGGCAACTGCAAGAAGCCTATTTGCCGAGCGCCTGCGTCACGGCACGCTTGGTCATCACGGTGATGAGGTGCGCGCGGTACTCGGCGGACCCGTGCAGGTCGCCGTTCAGCGTATCGGCCTTCACCGTATCCGCAGGCACGGCGTCCGGCGAGAAGTTGGCGGTCAGCGCTTTCTCGATCGCCGGCACGCGGAACACGCACGAGGCGGCCCCGGTGACCGCGACGCGCACGCCGTTGGCCGTCTCCGCGACGAACACGCCGACCAGCGCGAAGCGCGAAGCGGGGTTCTTGAACTTGATGTAGCCGGCGCGCTTCACCATGGGGAAGGTGACCGAGGTGATCAGTTCGCCCGGGGCCAGGGCGGTCTCGAACAGGCCCTTGAAGAAGTCGTCCGCGGCGATCTTGCGCTTGTTGGTGTTGATCGTCGCGCCCAGGCCCAGCGCGGCCGCCGGGTAGCAGGCCGCCGGGTCGCTGTTGGCGAGCGACCCGCCGATGGTGCCCATGTGCCGCACCTGCCGGTCGCCGATGCCGCCGGCCAAACGCGCCAATGCGGGAATCATCTTCTTCACGTCGGCGTTGTTCTCGACGTCCGCGTGCCGGGTCATGGCGCCGATGGTCACCGAGGTGCCCTCGACCTTGATGCCGGCGAGCTCCTTGATCCCGCCGAGGTCGACGATGTCGGTCGGCGAGTTCAGGCGCAGCTTCATCGCCTGCACGAGGCTCTGGCCGCCGGCGAGGATCTTGCCGTCGGCATTCTTGGCCGCGATGGCCATGGCGTCGGCGAGGCTGGTGGGGTGGTGGTATTTGAATGCGTGCATGGTGGTTCTCCTTACGCTGCTTTTTTCTGTTTGGCGTTCTGAATCGTCTTCCACACCGTCTGCGGGCTGGCGGGCATCGGCAGGTCGTTGATGCCGTAGACCTGCAGGGCATCGGTGATCGCGTTCATCAGGGCGGCGGGCGCCCCGATCGCGCCGGCCTCGCCGCAGCCTTTTACCCCGAGCGGGTTGTGGGTGCAGGCGGTGACCCGGGTGTCGAGCTGGTACGAAGGCACGTCGTCGGCGCGCGGCATGGTGTAGTCCATGTACGAGCCGGTGATCAGCTGGCCGCTCTCGGGGTCGTACTTGCAGCCCTCGAGCAGGGCCTGGCCGATGCCTTGGGTGAGGCCGCCATGCACCTGGCCCTCGACAATCATCGGGTTGATGATGTTGCCGAAGTCGTCGACCGCGGTGAACTTCTCGATCTTCGTCACGCCGGTGTCCGGGTCGATCTCGACTTCGCACACATACGAGCCGGCCGGGAAGGTGAAGTTGGTCGGGTCGTAGAACGCGCCTTCCTTCAGGCCGGGCTCCATGCCGTCAGGCAGATTGTGCGCGGTATAGGCGGCGAGAGCGACCATCGGCAGTG
>JANNWA010000587.1:0-8082 GCA_031408275.1 Pseudomonadota bacterium | reverse complement strand
GCCGCAGCGCGAAGTCGTCTCCCTCCTTCGTCGCCAGGTCGCCGCGCGCGACCAGACCGGCGGTCTTCCACCGCCAGGCGAGCACCGGGTGCACTGCCGGGTCCACTCTGAGGGTGCGCGCGAGTCCCGAAGCCGAGGCCGAGGCGCGCGCCCGCAAGACCGTGCGTCCCTCGTCGTGCACAAGCGCGAACTCGGTCGGCCTGGCGCCACCGCCGAATGTCACCGGCGCAAGCCATGGCGGCAGGGATGCGCCCTGCGCAAGGTCGGAGAAACGCATTGCCGCAATCGCGGCGTCCTGCCCGAGGGCGACAGAAGGCAGCAGCGTGCATGCAGCCAGCGCCAGCATGTCGCGTCGCGAAGTCACGGGCGCGCGCCGGCGCGATGCATCGAGGCGCCCCTATTTCGAAGCGCGCTTCGCCGCCTCGTCCGCAAGCGTCTTCAGCAACCTGTCCAGGTTCGCCTTCAGCGGGCCGAATCCATCCGTCCTGCGGAAAGTCTTGGTGTCCATGAAGAGCTTCTTGTTGATCTCGACCATGATGCTCTCGATGCCTTTGGCGGGCGCGCCGTGGCGGCGGTTGAGCTCGTTGCCCTCGTAGGGCATGTTGATGGTCACGCTGTAACCGAGTCTCTTGATCTCGGCCGCCACATATTCGATGAAATCCTTCGAGGATGTCGTGTACCCGATGTTACCTAGGCAGAAATCCGCGCGCGGCTGGCCGGCGTCCGCATGGGTCGGGGCGCCGATCGCCGACATGCAGTGGCACGAGAGCTGCCACAGCATGCCGTGCCCCGCGTAAGTCTCGTCGACGATGCGCTTGAGCTCGCGGTGATACGGATGGTAGTAGAGGTCGAACCGCTCCTGGATCTCGGCGACGGTGAGCTTTTTCTCCTGCATCGGCTCGCCGTACCGCGACTTGGTCTTGATGAGGCCCAGGCCCCGGATCGCCACCGGGCTGGGATTTAGGGGCGTGGGCCACTCCCCGTCGATCACGGCCGGGTCGAGGTCGTCCTCCTTGCGGTTCACGTCCATGAACGTGTTCGGGAAGCTGCAGTACAGCATGGTCGCACCCACCGCGGGCGCCGCAGCCCACAGGTCCTCGACATACATGGACACGTTGTCGTGCAGCACCGTGAACGGCAGCGGCGAGCGGAATTCCTTGGGATAGACGCGGCCGCTCCGCGACACGTCGACGACCAGCGGGACCGGCGTGGTTTGCGGGTCGTGGCGGACGAAGATTCCGGACTGAAGGAAGGCCATGGGTGCTCCTGCTCAGGGTAAGGGAAACATTTACGGCACGCAGGGCGTGCCCACTATTGTCGCGTCATTTTCTCTCGAACGCGCGCACCGGGCGTCGGACACCCGCCGCCGCCGGGCGCACCGCCGCCGCCTCGCCCTCCTCGGGCGCATATGGCCCCGCCACGCCTGTCACTTTCCCGCCGGCGATGGTCACGCGCTCCATCTTGCGCCGCCGCGGATAGTAGTCGTGCGGCGCGTAGTGCTGCACCGCGCGGTTGTCCCACATCACTACCGTGTCCGGCTGCCAGCGCACACGCAGCTGGTACTCAGGGATGTGCGCCTGCCGAAACAAGTAGTCGAGGATGGTCCGGCTCTCGTCTTCCTTGAGATCCCGGATCCGGACCGTGAACTGCGGATTCACGTTGAGGATCCGGCGCCCGGACACGGGATGCACCCTGACCACCGGGTGCAGCGGGTTCGGGAAGCGATCCTCGATCGAGCGCAGTTTGGCCCGATGCTCGGGCGAGTCGCCGAACAACGTGCGGAAGGGCTTGAAGTCGTGCACCGCCTCGAGGCCGTGGATGTACCGCTTCATCCGCTCGGAGAGCCCGCGGTAGGCCGCGGTCATGCTGCAGAACAGGGTATCCCCACCGACCGGCGGCACCACCCGGGCGCGCAGGATCGTGCCCAGCGGGGGCTCGCTGCGGAACGTCTCGTCCGAATGCCAGCAGTCGGTGAGCGCGGGCGGATTGTCCTCCGAGTAATCCAGCACGATGACCTCGGGTTTGTCTTCGAGGTTGGGCGAGAACGGGTGGACCGACAGTTCGCCGAACATTCGCGCGAAAGCGATCTGCTGGTCGAGGGTGATTTCCTGGTCGCTGAACACCAGAACCTCGTGGCGCACCAGGGCGTCGTGCACGAGCTTGAAAGCCGCGGCATCCAGCGGGCGGCGAAGGTACGCACCGCGGATTTCGGCGCCGATGTGGCCGTTGATCTGCACCACTTCAATTTTGGATGGCATGCGCGCGTCCTTGCGGTGCGGGTCAAAACCCTTCGAGAATATCCGGGCGGCGCCGCAGGATGTCGCGCCTGAGGGCATCCCACTGCATGCCGGTGACCCCGGAATTCTGGAACTGCTGGACCTGGCGCGTGCCTGCCTCGGGCATGAGGCGCAGTTTCCCCGAGGCCATCGCTGCCAGTTGCAAGCCCGCGACCGATTCGAGCCGCACCGCGCGGAACACGGCTTCGCCCACACTTGCGCCGACGATCAGCTGCCCGTGGTTGCGCAGGATGATCGCGCTCTTCGCCCCCAGCGCCGCGGCGATCGTTTCGCCCTCGCCCTTGCCGAGCGCGGCGCCCTCGTACTCGTCGAGATACGCGATGTCGTTGTAGAACAGCGCGGCCGGCTGGGTGCACATCTCGAGCTCGGCGCCGATCGCCGACAGCGCAAGCACGTTGCGCCCGTGGGTGTGCACGATTACGTTCACGTCGGGCCGGGCGACGTAGATGCGCGTGTGGATGTGCATCGTCGGGTTGATCGGCGGCTGGCCAGACAGGACTTTCAGCTCGAAATCGGCTTCGAGCAGTTCCGCCGCGCCGATCTCGCCGAACGTGAGTCCGAAGCGATGGCTCCAGAACGTTTGCGCGCCGGGCAGGCGGGCCGACAGGTGCCCGGCCACGCCCGAAGACTGGCCGTCGTGATCCAGCACGTGGTAGCCCACGACCAGTTCGCGCAGCAGCCCGGCGAGCGCCGGGTTCTCCATTTTCGCCACCGCGGCTACCGGGGAAAATCCACGAACCCGACGTCGGTGTCGCGCCCGATCTTGTCCATCAGCGCGACCTCCCAGTCCAGGTAGTCCTGCATCGCCTGCTCGACTTGGCTTTTGCGGTCGTAGGGTTTGTAGTAGACGTCCTCGTTCGGCTCCCACATCTGCGTTTCGCCGGTTTCCAGGGGCAAGCCCGCCGCGCGCCATGCGCCGGTGCCGCCGGCGAGGACCTTGACCGGGACTTGCGCCAAGCGTGCGAGATCCATGGCCGCAAAGCGGGCGATCACCCCGTCCGGCGACGTGCATACGATCATGCCAGCCTGCGCCAGTTTCTCGCGCCGCTCGGCCAGCCGCGAGCGGATCGCGAACACCGCGCCCGGGACGTGCCCGGCGCGGTACTCGAGGCTGGTGCCGAAATCGAGCACCTGCACGTCTTTGAGCGCCTTCAGTTCGGCCGCGGACACCTCGTCGGCCTGCGGCGCGTCCTCGACCACATAGACTTCGGGCCAGCCCATCTGCAGCAGCCACGACGCGGTCATCACCGCGCGCACGCCCTCGCCATCGACCAGCGCTACGCGCGCGTTGCGGGTCGCCATGTAGGTGTCGGTGGCTTGCACGAGCTGCCCGCCCGGGGCGCTGACCGCCCCGGGCAGATGGCCCTCGGCGTATTCCTCCGGGGAGCGCACGTCGAAGAGGTAGGTCGTGCGGTCAGCCTGCGCGGCGAGGCGCGCGAGGCCTGCCCGGTCGAGGCGCCGGATGCCGAACCGCCGGGCGACGCCGTCGGCAAGCGAGCGTGCCCGTGCAAGGGCTTCGGTCCCGGGCGCGGGTGCGTGGGTGGTGTTGCCCTTCTCAAGCGCAAACCCGGCCAGGTGCCAGCCCATGGTGCCGTTCTTGAGCGCCACCACCTTGTTCGGCAGCTTCGCGTTGATAAGCGACTGCGCGCCGATGATCGAGCGCGTGCGCCCGGCGCAGTTCACGACCACCAGGGTGTCCGGGCTCTTCGCCAGCTCCGGCACCCGGTAGACGAGTTCGGCACCCGGGCAATCGAGCGCCCCCGGGATGTTCATCACCTGGTACTCGCCCATCGGCCGTGAATCGACGACCAGCACATCCTCGCCGGCGTCGAGCTTGGCCTTGAGCTCCGCCGCGGTGATGCGCGGCGTTTCGTCGCGATGCTCGATGTACTCGCCGAACGCCTTGCTCGGCACGAAAACGCCGGAATAGAGCTCGTAGCCCGCTGCGCTCCACGCGGCGAGTCCGCCTGCCAGCACGTGCACCTGCCGGTAGCCGAACCCGCGCAGCACCGCGGCGGCGCGCTGCGCGACCTTCTCGTCTTCGTCGACGAGCACGATGCGGGTCCCCGCCCGGGGCACCATCCGGCCGATCATCATCTCCAGCCGCGACAGGGGGCAGGACGACGCGAGGAACAGGTGGCTCTTGGCGTACACGCCTTCCTCGCGTGGGTCGAGGATCGCGAGCTCTCCGCCGTCGGCGATCATGGCCTTGAGCTCGGCGGGCGAGACGCGCGGAGAAAAGACCTCGGGTTTGGACATGAAACGCTGGTACGCCCCCCCGGTGCTTGCGCCGAAGTAGATGCGCCCCGGCAGGTCCTCGAGCGACTTGCCGTACAGGTGCAGGTGCAGGGATTCCTTGCCGTTGACGACCTCGATGGTGTGGAAGTCGTCCGGCAGGAATGCGCAGGCGTTGCCCTTCACCACGGTAAGCTCGCCGGTCTTGGCGAGGCGTCCCTGCCCCTCTGCCGCGCGGTCGTCCACCCGGTCGTAGAAGACGTTGTGCTCATCCCCATACACCCCCGCAATGCACGCCCAGGTGGTGTGGTTGTGGGGCGGCTGCGCCTTGCCCGGCGCACCGGCAGACCCGTACAGAGCAAAGCGGCCGTCCGGATCCTCGGCCAGGTGGAAGATCGTGCCTGGCCGGCCAGGCAGGTTGCCGAACGATCCAGCCGGAAACAGCTCGGTGCGCGAAGCGAGCTTGACCAGTTCCAGCTTGATCCACTCCAGCGCCTCGCGCGTCACGCCGTGCCGCGCCTCGATTGCGCGCACGGTTTCTATGGTGCCGCGCACGGCACGTGCGCGTTCGCTTGCGATCTGCATCCTCTGGCTCCTTTGCGGTTGCCGGCAGTCTACAATCCCCCGCAAGGGAGGGGAACATGGTATTTCACGGCAAGTGGTACGACGAGGTGGCGGTCGGGGACACATTCGGGACGAGCGTAACCGTGACCGAGACGCACCTGGTGCTCGCGGCGGGGCTGTTCGGCGACTTCAACCCGCTGCACGTCGACGAGGAATTCTCGAAGAACTCGATGTTCGGCACGCGGATCCTGCACGGCCCGTTCACCAGTGCGCTGGTTTCATCGCCGGTCGGGATGTACTTCGCCGGCACTGCGATCGCCTACATCGAGCACGCCTGCCGCTTCAAGGCGCCCGTCAAGCCCGGTGACACGCTGGCCACCCGCTGGACGGTCACCGCTCTGCTCGACAAGCCGAAGCACAAGGGCGGGATCGTGGTGATGACCTGCGTCTCGGCCAACCAGGCGGGCGTGGTGGCGGTCGAGGCGGACGGAAAGATCCTGGTGGCTCGCAAGCCCTAGATTGTCTTTATTGGCACGAATATTGACATGGAAGCCGCCTTGGACAATGACTTTCACCAGAGAATCTTTGACTTTATTCGGGAGGCGGCCCCATGACGCTGCGCATCCTTCCCCTCCACCCGTGCCTGGGCGCGCGCGCCGAATGGGTGGACCTGCGCCGGCCGCTGGCGCCCGGCGTGGCCGCTGGAATCGAATCCGCGATGGACCGCCACGCCGTGCTGGTCTTCCCGGACCAGGACATCGACGACGAGCAAATGATGGCCTTCAGCCTGAATTTCGGCCCGATCGAGAAGACACGCGCAACCGTGGACGCGCAAAAGCAGCGCCTGAAGCACGGCCAGGTCAACGACATCTCGAACCTCGACGAGAACGGCGAGATCCTCGCCGCCGACGACCGCAGGCGTATGTTCAACCTCGGCAACCGGCTCTGGCACTCGGACAGCAGCTTCAAGTCCACGCCGGCCAAGTACTCCATGCTGCACGCACGGTCGATCCCGCCCGCGGACGGTGAGACGGAGTTCGCCGACATGCGCGCCGCATGGGATTCGCTTCCGGTGAAATTGCAGGAAAAGGTACGCAACCTCGTCTGCGACCATTCGCTGCTCTACAGCCGCGCACTGCTGGGATTCACCGGCTTCAACGAGGAGGAACGCCGGCAGTTTGCGCCGGTATCGCAGCGGCTGGTGCGCCGGCACGCGGGTTCGGGCCGCCTGTGTCTCTTCCTCTCCGCGCATATCGGCGCGATCCATGGCTGGCCGGTGCCCGAGGCCATGGCGTTCATCCGGGACCTCGCGGAACACTCGACGCAGCGCGAGTTCGTCTACCGTCACCACTGGCGGGTGCATGACTTGGTTGTCTGGGACAACCGCTGCACCATGCATCGCGGCCGCCCCTACGACGACAGGCAATACCGGCGCGACATGCGGCGCGTGACGCTCTCCGACACGGCGCCCACCCTCGAACAACCGATTTGACCCGAGGGGTCAGCCAGCCAGGAACGCCTCCAGCCACAACAGCGCGATCATCGTCTTCACGTCGGTGATGCGCCCGTCCCTGACCATCGCCAGGGCCTCGGCAAGCGGCACCTCGAAAACCTCGAGGAACTCCCCCGCGTCGAGGCTGGGTGTGCGCTTTTCCAGGTCGCGGGCCACGTAGAGTTCGATTCCCTCGTCCGAATAGGCGATGGCGTTGTGGATCGTGGTCATGCGCTGCCAGTCGGCCGCCCAGTAGCCGGTTTCTTCCAGCAGCTCGCGTTTGGCGGTTTCGAGGAGCGCCTCGCCGGGCTCGACTTTGCCGGCCGGGATCTCTATGAATTCGCGTGCCAGCGGATACCGGTACTGGCGCTCGAGGACGACCAAGCCGGCATCGGTCAGGGCCAGGATCGCGACCGCGCCGGGATGACGGATGTACTCGCGGTGCGTGATTGCGCCGTCGGGCAGGCGGACCTTGTCGCGCCATACGTGGAGGAAGCCGCCCGAGTAGACCTCCTCGCCGCTTACGAAGCGTTCCTCCAGATCAGGCTTGTCCATCGACCGCCGCGCCGCGGCCGGGTCAGAGCGACTTGATCGCGACCATGCAGAGCGCGAGCAGCGGCTGCGGCAGGAGCCCCAGGCCCAGCAGCGCCAGGCCGTTGATGGAGAGCAGCGTGCGCATCTCGGGCGGGCCCTCGATCGGGCCGGAAGCAGACGCATCGGGTTCGTCGAAATACATCAGCTTCACGATGCGCAGGTAGAAGAACGCGCCGATCAGCGAGAACATCACCGCGACCACGGCCAGCCAGACCTGCCCGGCCGCGACCGCCGCGGAGAGCACCGCGTACTTGGCGAAGAACCCGGCGGTCGGGGGGACGCCTGCCAGCGAGAACATCAGGATCAGCATGATGAACGCGTACCACGGGCTGCGCCGGTTGAGGCCCCTGAGGTCCTCCAGCCGCTCGCACTCGAAGCCCGCGCGCGACAGGAACAGCAGCATGCCGAACGCCCCGAGGCTCATCAGCACGTAGACGATCACGTAGAACATCGACGCGCTGTAGGCGTCGGCCGCGTTGAACCAGTTGCCTCCGACCACGCCGGAGAGCAGCCCGATAAGCAGGAAGCCCATGTGCGAGATGGTCGAGTAGGCGAGCATGCGCTTGAGGTTGGTCTGCGCGATCGCGGTCACGTTGCCGATCGCCATCGAGAGCACCGCCATGATGGCGAGCATCTGCTGCCAGTCGGCCGCGAGGTCGAGCATGCCGTTCACCAGCAGCCGCATGGCCATGGCGAACGCCGCGAGCTTGGGGCCGGTGCCGATGACCAGCGTCACCGCCGTCGGCGCGCCGTGGTACACGTCCGGAATCCACATGTGGAACGGCACCACGCCGAGCTTGAACGCCAGACCTGCGACCACAAAAACGAGGCCGAATAAAACCATGCTCTTCTTCGCCTCGCCCGAGGCCAGCTCCTTGGCCACCAGGTTCAAGTCAAGGT
>JANNWA010000586.1:0-1555 GCA_031408275.1 Pseudomonadota bacterium | reverse complement strand
GCTGCTGAATGTCACGCTCGAGAACGGCCACCGCCTCTAGGGCGTCGCCGCGCAGCTGGTGCAGGCGGGCAACGAAGTCCACACCACGGGGAAAGGGCGACACCACCCGGCCGTCGCGCACGAGGGCGCCTTCGAGCAGCTGGCGCGCGGCCGGCAACTGATCGAGGTCCTGCGAAAGACGCGCGCGGAACACGTCCGCGATGGGTACGAAGGCGGTGTTCCCCACGCGCTCGGCGAGCATGCGCGCCTGCTCGCAGGACCGCAGGCCCTCGCGCGGGCGTCCCATGCGCCATTGGAGGATGCAGCGCAAGTGCAGGTCGCCCGCCATCTGTACCGAGTGCCCGCGACCGGCCGCCTGCATCTGCTCGATCACCTGAGCCTGAGCCTGCTCGGCGGCGTGGACCTGACCCAGCTCGTTGAGCAGCCCCACGCGCGCTCGCAGGTAGCTCAGCGACGCCGTGCGGCGCAGCAGCAACGGCTGGGCTTCTTGCGACGCGTCGAGGTCTCGCAGCGCTTCATCGAAGCGTGCCAATGCCTTCATGTGCGACGAGCGGTGAAACAGGCACCTCGAGCGCGTGGCGCGGCTGCCCGCGTCGCTGTCAAGAAGGGCCAAGCCACGGTCGATGCGCGCGATCGCTTCGGCATCGCCCAGGTCGTCGCGATGGGGGCCGCACCAGACCTCAGCCTGTACCGCCGGTTCGGGGCTGTGCTGGGTTGCCGCTTCAATGCCAGCGACGATGCGATCGGCGGCCTCGATGCGGTTCAGCGACGTGTTCATGCTGTGGAAGCGCCCGTACAGTTGCACCAGCACTTCCGGCACGTCGTGGAACAGCTGCTCGGAGCGCCGCTGCGCCAGGTCCACGCGCTGCCCCGGATCCGCCGGGCGATCACGTTCGTCGACCTGGCCGAGCTGTTCGCCGAGAAACATCACGATCGCCTCGGCGTTCTCCCGTTGCCGGGTGGCCAGATCGCGCTCGTGTACGGCTTCGCGCCGCTGGTGTTCGGCCATGCCGGCCGCGCTGATGATGGCTGCCAACGCCAGCGTGGCCAGCGCGACGCCTGTTTGGTGCCGCTTGACGAAACGGCTCGCGCGATAGGCCCAGGAATCGGGCCGCGCGCTCACCGTCTGCCCTTCGAGATGGCGCCGCAGGTCCTCGGCGAAGGCCGCGACCGTGGCGTAACGCTCGCCGGGCTCGACGCGCAAGGCCTTGGCCAGGATGTTGTCCAGGTCGCCCGCGAGCATGTGCGCCAGCCGCGCGGCCGTGCAGTCACGCGACGCGGCGGCAGCCTGCAATTCCTGGTTGCTGCGACGGCTTGGGTCGACGACGACGCGGCTGGCCGGTCGCAGCTCGCCGGCCCATGGCGAGAGCTTGCCCTCGGCATCGACGCGCGGATGCTGCCCCGCGAGCAACACGTACAGCAGCAAGCCGAGCGAATACACGTCGGTGGCCGTGGTCACCGCGTCGCCGCGTGTCTGCTCGGGCGCAGCGTATTGAGGCGTGAGCACGCGGCCGCTGTCGCGGGTGAGCTCGGTGGCTTCACCGGCGGAGTCTTC
>JANNWA010000585.1:0-12694 GCA_031408275.1 Pseudomonadota bacterium | reverse complement strand
CCCAGGTGCAGCAGGCCGAGGCACAGATGAACCTGCTCGCGGAGCAACTGGGGCGCACTCAGATCACCGCTCCTTTCGACGGGCTGGTGGTCAGCGGCGACCAGAGCCAGTCGCTGGGTACGGCAGTCAAGCGGGGGCAGGTGCTGTTCGAGGTCGCACCGCTGAACGAGTATCGCGTGATCCTCGAGGTCGACGAGAGGGAGGTCACGGCGATCAAGGCCGGCCAGACGGGATCGCTTGTGCTGGCTTCGCTGCCCGGTGAAGTGTTCGAGCTTACCGTTACGCGCCTGACGCCGGTGGCGGTATCGCACGACGGGAAGACGTACTTTCGCGTCGAAGCCCTGCTCGGGCGCATATCGGAGCGCTTGCGGCCCGGCATGGAGGGCGTGGCCAAGGTGGAAGCCGGGCGCAGGACGCTGATCTGGATAGGGACGCACAAGCTCGTCGATTGGCTGCGCCTGACGCTGTGGTCATGGATCTAGCCCGCTGAACGCCCGCCGTCCATGAGCGAGTCCCTGTTCAGCACGTCCTGGTATCGCGTGGCCACGGTCAAGCCGCGCCTGCGCAACCACGCCCAGATCCATCGCCATGTCTACCGGGACAGCGTCTGGTATGTGATGCAGAACCACTCGACCGGGAAGTTCCACCGGTTCACGCCGATCGCAAACCTCGTCATCGGCCTCATGGACGGCCGGCGCACGCTGCAGCAGATCTGGGACCTCGCCTGTGTGCGCCTCGGTGACGACGTGCCGTCGCAGGACGAGGTGATCAAGCTGCTTTCCGACCTGCACAAGGCGGACGTGCTGCAGAGCGACGCGCCGCCGGACCTGCACGAATTGCAGTTGCGGCGCAAGCAGCACGCGAAAGCGCGCTGGAAGCAGTACATCGGCAACCCGTTGTCGCTGCGTTTCCCGCTCATCGATCCGGACGCTGCGCTCGCAAAAGTGCTCCCGTTCGTCGCGCCGCTGTTCGGATGGGTCGGCGCCGCGATCTGGATAGCGACCGTGGGGTCGGCGCTGGTGCTCATCGCGATGCACTGGACGGAACTGACGAGCAACGTGGTCGACCAGGTGTTCTCGGTCGAGAACCTGCTGCTCATCTGGTTCGTCTTTCCGCTCATCAAGGTCCTGCACGAATTCGGTCATGCGATGGCTGCCAAGGCGGGTGGGGGGGAGGTGCACGAGACCGGCCTCATGCTGCTGGTCCTGATGCCCATTCCCTATGTCGACGCGTCGGCGGCGACCGCGTTTCGCGACAAGCGCAGCCGGATGCTGGTCGGCGCGGCGGGCATGCTCGTGGAAATCTTCATCGCCGCGATCGCAGTTTTCGCGTGGGTCCACCTCGAGCCCGGCACCTGGCGCGCGATCGCCTACAACGTGATCCTCGTAGCCGGATTGTCCACGCTCCTGTTCAACGGCAATCCGCTGCTGCGCTACGACGGTTACTACATCCTTGCCGACTACCTCGAAATCCCCAACCTCGGGCAGCGTTCCAACGAGTACCTCGGCTACCTCGTGAACCGCTACCTGTTCGGGGTCGAAGGCGGGCGCTCGCCGGTTTCGGCGCCGGGCGAACGGGGCTGGTTCGTGTTCTATGCAATCGGATCGTTCCTGTATCGCATGTTCATGATGGTGTCGATCGCCCTGCTGGTCGCCGGCCAGTTCTTCGTGATCGGGGTCGTGCTTGCGCTGTGGGCCTTTGCGACCATGCTCGTGCTGCCGCTGGGCAAGAAGCTGAACTACCTGTTCTACAGCCCGAACCTGTCGAGCCACAGGCTGCGCGCCTTGTTCGCCACGGGTGCGGTCGTGCTTCCGACAGCCGTGATCCTGTTCTGGCTTCCCGCGCCGTCGGCCACTCATGCCGAAGGCGTCATCTGGGCGCCCGAGCAGGCGCAGGTCCGAGCGACCGTCGACGGCTTCGTGAGCAAGGTGCTCGCCAAGCCCGACCAGCTGGTGCGCCGCGGCGAGGTCCTGATCGAAACCGAGGACCCCGAACTGGAGGCGCGCGCGCGCGTGCTGCAGGCGCAGCTCGACGAACTGGAGGCGCGCTACAGCGCGATGATCCTCACCAAGCGCGTCAAGGCCGACGTCATCAACGAACAAAAAGTCCAGGTCGCCGAGGCGCTTGACCTGGCCCGTCGGCGGCAGGAGGAACTCAAGGTGCGCAGCCCCGCGGACGGCCGGTTCGTGATCCAGGACGCGCAGAACACCCGTGGCCGCTACGCACAGCGCGGGGACGTCCTGGCCTATGTGACCGACAGTGCCGCGACCATCGTCCGCGTGGTGGTGCCGCAAGCCGAGGCCGACCTTGTCCGCAAGGGGTCGCGCCGGGTGGAAGTCCGGCCGTTCGACCGCATAGGCAGTCCCATTCCGGCCACAATCCAAAGGGAAGTGCCGGCCGCGACCGACGAGCTCCCCAGCATGACCCTCAGCCTGCAAGGCGGAGGCAAGATCGGTGTCGACCCGGGCAAGTCAGGCGAAGCGAAGGCCGTGGAGAAACTGTTCGTCCTCGACCTCGAACTGCCGCCCGGCCAGCAGGAAAACTACCTCGGCGGGCGCATCTACGTGCGCTTCGAGCACGCGCCGGAGCCGCTGGCCGACCAGTGGTACCGCGAGGTACGGCGGGTCTTCCTGAAGAAGTTCAATGTTTGACATCCTCGCCGAGCCCGGCAGTTTCGACGAGATCTACGCCGAGCGGCAGGAATTCCGTGGCGAGCAATGGCTCGATCGCCTCGGGGTGGCGGCCACCGGCGCGATTCTCCGCAAGCTTCGTTCGAGTCCGTTCCGAATCAATGCCATTACGCGCAAGGTGGCCCATTTCGGTCCGCAGTTCGAGGGCCTCGACCGTGATGCCCTGCGCGAGCGCGCGCGCGAGCTCAAGATGCAGCTGCGGCGGGACGGGTTCCGCGACACGCTGGTGGCCCAGGCCTTTGCGCTGGTGCGCGAAACCGCGGGCCAGTTGATCGGCATGCGGCATTTCGACGTGCAGCTCAAAGGCGGCTGGATCATGCTCAACGGCATGATCGCCGAAATGAACACCGGCGAAGGCAAGACGCTGACCGCCACTCTGCCGGCCTGCACCGCGGCGCTGGCCGGAATCCCGGTGCACGTGATCACCGTGAACGACTACCTCGTCGCACGCGACTGCGAGATCATGCGCCCTGTCTACGAGGCGCTCGGCCTGACCGTGGCGGCGGCCACCGCCGACCTGGACCACAAGGGCCGTCAGGCCGCCTATGCGGCGGACGTGGTCTACGTGACCAACAAGACCCTCGTATTCGATTACCTGCGCGACCGCATCCTGCTTGCGACCGGATCGAGCACCCTGCACCTGCGGCTCGAAAAGCTCTACGGTGCCAACGCCCGGGGCAGGCGGCTGCTGCTGCGCGGCCTGCACTACGCAATCGTCGACGAGGCCGACAGCGTGCTGGTCGACGAGGCGCGCACGCCGCTGATCATTTCGACTGAAGTGGCCTCGGACGACGAGGCCGTAGTCGCCGCGCAGGCCCTGCACCTCGCGCAGCAGCTCGCAATCGGGGACGACTTCGTCATCGTGAAGGCCGATCGGAGGATTGCATTGACCGAATCGGGCCACGGGCGCGTGGTCGACCTGTGCAAGGAGCTCGGCGGGGTATGGGCGGGGTCGCTGCGGCGCGAGGAGCTCGTGGTCCAGGCGCTTACCGCGCTGCACCTGTTCGAGCGCGACGACCACTACCTCGTGCGCGACGGCAAGATCCAGGTGATCGACGAACACACGGGGCGCGTCATGGCCGACCGCTCATGGAGCCAGGGCCTGCACCAGCTGATCGAGGCGAAGGAAGGATGCGAGATCACGCCGCGCAAGGAGTCGCTCGCACGCATCAGCTATCAGCGCTTCTTCCGGCGCTACCTCCACCTGTCGGGCATGACCGGCACGGCGTCCGAGGTATCCGGGGAACTCGGCTCGGTCTATGGGCTTGCAGTGGCGCGCGTCGCAACGCATCGTCCCGGCCGGAGGACCCATGCCCGGGACCGGATTTTCGAAACGGAGCGGGAGAAATGGGTGTGCATCGCAGACCGAGTGGCCGAATTGCACGCGAAAGGTGTGCCGGTCCTGCTTGGCACGCGCTCGGTGGCGTCGTCGGTAGTCGCCAGCGGCCTGCTCACCGAGCGCGGTCTCGAGCACAGCATGCTTAGCGCCAAGCAGGACGAGGAAGAGGCGGATATCGTTGCCGCCGCGGGCGAAGCCGGCCGGATCACCATCGCGACCAACATGGCGGGACGGGGGACGGATATCAAGCTCGCCCCGGGCATCGCGGAGCTGGGTGGGCTTCACGTGATCCTGTCTGAGCGCCACGAGTCGGGGCGCATCGATCGCCAGCTGGTCGGCCGCTGCGCACGCCAGGGAGATCCGGGACGCGCCGAAGCGATCCTTTCGCTGGAGGATCCCCTGCTGATGCCCTATCGCGGCGGGCCGCTGGAATGGGCCGCGCGCCGGCTCGCCGCGCTCGGCGGCGGGCCGGGCGGCAGCGTGAAACGCATGTGGATCCGGCTCGCGCAGCTGCGCACGGAGCGCGCGCAGTCCAAGGTGCGCAAGGCGCTCCTGAAAAGCGACAAGCAGATGGGCGATATCCTGTCGTTCTCCGGCCGCCCCGAATGACCGGGTGGTAGTCTCCGCATTTACGTATCCCAAGGATCGCAAAAAATGCCTTATCCCGGAAAGCCAGTACTCGCAGCGTGCCTGTTCGGGTGTGGAGTGCTTGCGGCAACCCCGGCCGAGCCGCAGGCGCTGCCCAAGCCTGCCGCCGTCCCTTTCACTGCGCCGCGAATGGCCAGCGCGCAGAGTGGCAACGCAGGCAAGAAGCTCGGCGACGACATGGAGTGCCTCCTCGAGCCGCACCTGGTGACGAGCGTGGGCAGTCCGGCGATCGACGGCACGCTCAGCGAGGTGCTGGTTGACCGCGGCTCGCTCGTTTCCAAGGGCGACGTGGTGGCCCGCCTCAACTCGACGGTGGAGACCGCCACCGTGAACCTGAAGGCCGCCCAAGAGGCGTTCGGCAAGCGCAAGGTCGAGCGCAGCGAGGAACTGTTCGCCAAGCAACTCATTTCTGTCAACGAGAAGGACGAGCTCGAAACCCAGACACGGATCGCGGGGCTTGAGTTAAAGCAACAGCAGGAAGTCCTCGCCCAGCGCACGATCAGGAGCCCGATCAACGGCGTGGTGGTCGAACGCTTCCTGGCGCCTGGGGAGCGCGTGGGCAACGAGAAGATCGTGAAGATCGCCCAGATCGATCCGCTCAACGTGGAAGTGATCGCACCGGTCGAGATGTTCGGCTTGGTGAGGCCGGGCATGGTGGGGGAGGTCAGCCTGAGCCCGCAGATGCCGGGCGTGTACAGGGCGCGCGTCGCCCTGGTAGACCGGGTCATCGACGCAGCAAGCGGGACGTTTGGCGTGCGGCTCGAATTGCCAAATCCGGGAAACAGGATCCCGGCCGGGATCAAGTGCAGGGTCCGGTTCTCGGCGAAGTAGCCGCCGACCCGGCCGACGTGCGAGTGAAAGAAGGGGTCGCCGAGGCGATCCGGTCCGATCCCGGCGGCCTCCCGCTGCGGCTGCTGCACGGCCAGCGGTTCGAAGGGTTGGAGAAGTCGTTCAAGATGAGCGCGGGGGCCCTGCTTGCGAACCGCTACCTGCTCGGAATCCACAAGTCCGAAATCACGCCCGCCAGGCTGTTCGACCTCTGCGCGCGGATGGGCATGCCGGAACGCCACTTGCCCGGATTCAGGGAAAATGCGCAGGGCGCAAACGCATTTCATATCGGCTTCGAGGGCAAGGCAAAGGGCGGCATATACAAGGCCTACCTTGAATTCGCCCAGCGGCTTGTCCCGGGCCGGACCGAACAGGTCCTTCTCCACCTCGCTTACAAGTGGGATTGCCTTGATCCGGATTCCTGCACGATCGCACGGTACGAATGCCACCCGGGGTTGTCGACCCAATCCATCCTCGAGCGCTTGGCGGGAGCGGGCGACGGGCAGGAGGACAGTTGCGCACTTGGGGTCGCCAGGGAAGTCCTCCGGCTTGCCGCGGACCGGGCGGCAGGACCGATCATGTATCTGGAAGTGAGCGAAGACAACAATCCGCGCGCCTCGTTCGACCTCAACCTGCACGAAGCCGGCATCCGGATCGGGGAGGTCGGCGCCCTGCTGGTGCAGGCACGAGATCGGTATGCGATTCCAGCCGGGGAGTTCGATTCCCTCTACGGCCGGGTTAGTGCGCACCGGCTCGGTCACCTGGCGGGCGGAATCAGTCGTGAAGGGAGCGATTTCCTGACACTGTACTACCCTGTGGAACGGGTCTGATGCGTGATGGGGCATACGTGATCGCAATCGCGGGGCCTGTGGGCGCGGGCAAGACGACCTTGGTGCGCGAGCTCGCACAGGAACTCTCCGATGCAGCGATCCTCCAGTTCGACCACTACGAGCGGATCACGGAGCAGTCGATTGAGAAGGTGCGGGACTGGATGAACAACGGCGCCGACTTGGATGCGATCGTCATACCGGGACTGGCCGAAGCGCTGCAGTCGCTCAAGGCCGGCCGCGCCGTGACCGATCCGATGACCGGAGCATCGATCCAGTCCCGCAAATACATCCTGTTCGAGACCCAGTTCGGCAGACGCCATGTGGCTACCGGGCGGTACATCGACCTGATGATCTGGGTGGATACCTCCCTCGATGTGGCGCTCGCACGCAAAGTGAGGCAGTTCGCCGCCGCCCTGGAAGGCGGCAATCCCGACGCGGCGCGCAGGTTCGGGGCGTGGCTCGACGGGTACCTGGGCAACTATCTCGACGTCGTTGCCGGGCTGCTCCGGATGCAGAAGGAGGTTGTGGGTGCGGGAGCGGACCTCGTGATCGACGGCGGACGCGAGATCGCGGCGCTGAGGGATGAAGTTCTGCGCGTGGTCCGGGAACGGCTGCCGTGACCGAGACCGAAACCGAAGTGAAGACATTGGGCGGGTTCCTCCGCCTGATCGAATTCGATGCGGCCGAAGCGGCACGGCATGCCGACGCCTTCGATAGAATCCGCGCGGGCGACTTGCAGGGGGTCATCGTCAACGGGGTCTATTCCGCGGCCACCCTCGCGCCCATCGTTTCGCAGCTGGAGAGCAACGCGCCGGCGTTCCTGCAGACCTGGTTCCCGGAAAAATTCCGCTCATGGTTCTACGGCCGCAACTTGAACCTCGCCGAGCCAACGCTGGCCGGCTACTTCGACGAGTCTGCGCGATTCGCCCGCCAGCTCGAATCCCTGTTCCCGGTGGGCGAGGGCATTGCCGACCGTGTGGGGGGCGTCCTGTCCGCGCTCGATAACGGCCGGCCGTTCGTCGCGGCGCCGGGGCCGCGGCCCGGGCAGCGCTACATGCTCACCACCCTGCGTGCCCACCAGGAGGGTGGTTACATCCCGCCGCACTTCGACAACGAGCAGGCATTGCGCCCGTCCTACACGCACCTGCGCAGTCAGGTGGAGCTGCACATGCTGTCGTTCGTCCTGACCCTGCAGATGGCCGAATCGGGCGGCGCGCTGCAAGTCTACGACCAGCGGTGCGACCCTGCCGAGGCCACACCCATCAGCCGGGATGGCGCGCCCAAGCCGCAGGTCGAGGGGCTGGCCTCGGTGTCCTTCCGCATCCCGCCGGGGGCGATGATCGTCCTCGATTCTGGACGCTTCCTGCATCGCGTGTCGCCGGTGGGAGGCGCCCGCAAGCGCTGGACCGCATGCAGCTTCATGGCGCTGTCAAGGCAGCGCGATGCCATGTACTGTTGGGGCTGACAATCTGAGGATGAGCGTGCGAACCAGCGTGCCGGTGTACTTCGATTACCTGATCGACGCGTTCCATCGCGGCGCGAGCGGGCGCTATGTGCACCTTGGATACTGGGATGCGCCGCCCGGCGTGGCGAAGGAGGATTTCGTCGCGGCCCAGCAGCGCCTTGACGACAGGCTCGTGGCCATGGCCGGCCTTGAAGCGGGGCAGGACGTCCTCGACGCGGGCTGCGGGTTCGGCGGCACCCTCGGCGGCCTCAACCGGCGCCTGGCCGGCATGCGGCTCACCGGCGTGAACATAGATCCCCGGCAGCTGGAGATCTGCAGGATGCAACTGCCCGCCAACGACAACCGCTTCGAGTGGCACGAGTCCGACGCGTGCCGGCTGCCGTTTCCGGATGCCAGCTTCGACCGGGTGCTGTGCATCGAGGCGATGTTCCATTTCAATTCACGTCGCGCGTTCTTCCGCGAGGCTGCGCGCGTCCTGAAACCGGGCGGCGCTCTGGTCGGGTCGGACATCACGATAGCTACGTCGGCGAAGGCCTTTGATGCGCCGGGCTTTTGCATCGAGGGGCCTTTGCAGGACGGGTACGGGCCCTGGCCGGATTTCTGGGGCGACGACGCGGACCACACGGCGCTCGCGGGCGCCGCCGGCCTGCGCCCTCTGACGCTGCAGGATGCGACGGCCAACACGCTGCCGAGCCACCGCTTCACCGCGCCGGCCGATGCGGACGAAAGCCGTGATACCGGCAACGTGGCGCTGCGCGCGTCGCTGATGCTGCGCTGGCTGCACCGCGAGGGGCACCTGCGCTACTGGCTGTTCCGGTTCGACAAGCCCGGGATCGATCCGGCATGAGCGCGCAGCGCATCGCGCTCGTGTGCATGACGCCCGAGCCCGACACCAACGAGCTGGGACACCTCGACCTGCCGAGCTATGGCATTCGCCGCATCCTCGCCGCGGTAGTTGCGGATCCGGAGCTTACAGCCGCGAGGGTGGCGCTGATCGATCACAAGCGCGCGGACGTGGACGCCTATGTCGAGTCGCTGGCCGGGTTCGAGCCGGACCTCATCGGCTTCTCGATCTACGTATGGTCCACGCCCTGCATGGTCGAAGTGGCACGGCGTATCCGGCAGAGGCTGCCCAAAGCGCTGATTGTTTTCGGCGGCCCTTCGGCGCGCACCCAGCTGTTCGACCTGCCGCCCTATGCAAACGCGCAGGCCTACCTCGACGCGGTTGTAAGCACCGAGGGCGAGGTGGTCTTCCGCGAGATCGCGCGCCTGCCGGAACTGACGCGCGCAGGATTGCGTTCCGTGCCCGGCCTGCACCTGCCGGCCTCGGGCGTCTGGCTGCAGACAGGCCACCGCTCGCCCACCGCCGACCTCGACGCGATCGCCTCGCCGTTCCAGCTCGGCCTGATGCCGGCCGGGTCGGTGGCTTACCTGGAGACCTACCGCGGTTGTCCGCTCTCTTGCAGGTTTTGCGAATGGGGTGCGAGCGAGACCTCGAAGGCGGTGTTTTCCACCGACTACATCGTGCGCGAGCTGGAGGCGTTCGCGCGCCAGGGATCGCCCTCCGTGTTCCTGCTCGATGCCGGACTGAACCTCAATGCGAAGGGCTTTCGCAACCTGCTCGCCGCGGAGTCGCGCGTGGGGTTCCTCAAGTCGTCCCTGTTCTGGGCCGAGATCTACCCGACGCATATCCAGGAGGAGCACCTGCAGTTCCTCTCGCAGGTGGGGACCTCCTACCTTGGCGTGGGGCTGCAGTCCCTGGACCCAGCGGTGCTGAAGCTGCACGACCGGCCCTTCGACCGCGCTCGCTTCGAGAAGGCGATGGGCCAGCTCAACGCGGTCACCACGGCGGAACTCCAGATCATCTTCGGGTTGCCCGGTGACACGCCCGAAGGCTTCAGGCGCACACTGGCTTACGCGCGCACGTTCCCGGTGGCCGTGCGCGCCTACCATTGCCTGGTCCTGCCGGATGCGCTGATGTCGCGCGGCCGGCCCGGCTGGGACATGCGCTACGACCCGGTGAACCTCGCGATGACCTCCTGCCTGGGATGGAGCGCCGAGGACATCCTGGCGATGCGTGCAGAGCTCGACCGCGAGACGGCGGCCGTAGGCGGCAGATCAGGAAAGTACTGGTGGTCGTTTCCGCGCAGGTCCTGAAGCCGGGCACGCCCGCCAAGTCCGGGCCGCGCCGCACCGGGCGCCGGGTCGCGCTGCTCGCGCGCTATCCCGTGCGCGACCGGGCCATGCCGGGGTTCATCTCCAACCATGGCCTGCGCATGGTAGAGGCGTCCTTGCGCGCCACCCGGCTCGAGGGCCTCGAGTTGCGCGTTTGGGATCTGATCGATTCGACGGTGGAGGGGTTGGCGCAGGAAATCGTCGATTTCGATCCCGACGTGGTCGGGTTCTCGGCCTACATCTGGTCGTTCCCGTTCTTTGTGGAAGTCGCCCGGCGGGTCAAGGAGGACGATCCCGGCCGGCTCATCGTGTTCGGCGGGCCCTCGGCCCGGCCGAGCATGCTGAACCAGGCGCCTTTCCGCGCGGCGCGCGGCTGGGTGGATGCGCTCGTGATCAATGACGGAGAGCTGACTTTTGCGGAAATTGTCGGGAGCGGCGACCGCAGCCCGCGGGCGCTGGCGCAGGTGCAGGGCATAGCGCTGCCCGCCTCCGGGGGATGGATGGAAACGCCCGCGCGTCCCGCGGTGGACCTCAACGAGATGCCTTCGCCCTACGAGATGGATCTCGTGCCGCATGGCGGGCTCGCCGTGCTGCAGACCTATCGCGGCTGCCCTTTCACCTGCTCGTTCTGCGAGTGGGGCACGCTCGAGTCGCCGCGGCGAGTGCGCGGCGTGGACGAGCTGTGTCGCGAGTTCGACGGCATGGCGCGCCAGCCCGTGGACGGCGCGATCCTGGTCGACGCGGGGCTGAACCTCAACCCGCATTCGTTCCGCAACTTGCGCGAGGCCACGCAGCGGCACGGGTTCCTCGAAGGCCGCAACCTGATCTGCGAGGTCTATCCCGCCAAGGTGAAGAAGGAGCACATCGATTTCCTCGGCTCGATCGGGCAGGCGCTGGTCGGCATCGGCCTGCAGTCCTTCGACAACGAGGTGTTGGCGCACGTGGAGCGGTCGTACGACGAGGCGCGGTTCGAGCAGACGATGCACGAGTTGAAATCCGTCGCTGCCGTGGCGGTCGAAATAATCCTGGGATTGCCGGGCGATTCGCCGGAGAATTTCCGCCGCAGTTTCGAACGCGCGCGCAGCCTGCCGTGTGCACTGCGCGTCTACCATTGCGTGGTGCTGCCTTCGGCGTTGATGGTGAGGGCGCCGGAGCACTACTCCATGGACTACGACCCGGTGACGCTGAAGATGCGTTCGTGCCTCGGCTGGACCGAGCGGGAGCTGCAGGCGGAATGCGACTTCGTCACGCGCTGCGCGCAGCGCGACGGGGGGCGCAGCGGACAGTTCTTCTGGATTTTCCCGCCACCCGGTGGCAGCTACTGATCACGGTTAATGTACCGGTACCGGTACTTAAACTGCCATGTAATCGGCTCCAGTAAACGATCAAGTAAACATAAAGTTCAAGATTTAACCCCGGATCGCGGTTTCCTGCGGGCCGCGAACTTTGCGCGCGCGGCCGCGGCCTCGTCGCTGCGCGCGGCGAGCGCGAGCTGGTCCCGTGCCATGAACGAAGCGAGCTTGTTCAGGGCGTTGGCAGTGACGTTGATCGCCTCCTTGCTCATTTTCACCGACGTCTCGGGAAGCTCGGCGATGCGTTGTGCAAGCTTGAGCGCCTCGGCATAAGCCTGGCCGTCGGCGGCCAGGTACTCCGCGAGGCCGAAGTCCACCGCATCCTGTCCCCCGATTTTGTCGCACAGGATGATGGCGCGCTTGGCCCTGGCCGGGCCGAGCAGGCGCACCAGCCGCGGCAGGGCGCCCCAAGAAAGCGGGATGCCCAAGGCGATCTCGGGCAGTTGGAAGTAGCCCGACGCGGCGATCACGCGGAAGTCGGTGCAGACGGCAAGCGCGGTGCCGCCGCCGATGCAGTAGCCTTCGACAGCGAAGATGGTCATGGCCGGGATGTCCTCCCAGGCCTGGCACATGCGCTCGCCGATGTGGGGCAGGGCGCGCTGTTCGGCGAGGCCGGCGGTGTCCAGGTTCCAGCGCTGTGGATCCTTGAGGTCGGCGCCGGCGGTGAAGTTGTCCCCGTTGGCCGCCAGGATCACGGCCCGAACTCCGGGCTCGTCCTGAAGCCGGCGCGCGACTGCGGTCAGCTCGTTCATGAGTTCGATCGACATGACGTTGCGGACTTCCGGCCGGTTGATGCGCACGGTCCAGATTGCGTCGCGGTTGCTGACCTGCACTATTGCGCTCATTCAATTGCTCCTGGTCTGAAGAACCGGTACTACACTATAGCCACCCGGCTCGAAGGGACAAAACTACAAAGGGGGAGACATGAAGGCAATCCGGATGCTGTGCCGCGGGGCGCTGCTGGCGTTGTGCACTTTCCAGGCCGTACCCGCTGTGGCGCAAACCGCGCCCTGGCCGTCGAAACCGGTTCGGTTGATCGTAGGTTACCCGCCCGGCGGCGGCACCGACCTGACCGCGCGGCTGGTGGCCGACCGCCTGTCGCCCGCCCTGGGCCAGCCGATCGTCGTCGAGAACCGGCCCGGCGCAGGCAGCAACATCGCCGGCGAGCTGGTGGCGAAATCCGCCCCGGACGGCTACACGCTGTTCGCTTCCGCCGGCTCCATGTCGACCAATCCGAGCCTGTACCCGAACATGGCCTTCGACCCGATCAAGGACTTCGCGCCGGTGATCGGGCTTGCGCTGTTGCCGAACGTCATCGCCGTGAACGCCGCGTTGCCGGTCAACAGTCTCCAGGAACTGATCGCCTA
>JANNWA010000584.1:0-18076 GCA_031408275.1 Pseudomonadota bacterium | reverse complement strand
CGCCTTCGACCACGTCGAACGGCGCACGGTTGGTCTCCGCCACGCCGGAAATGAAGTAGACGACCAGGATCGGCAGGAGCGGGAGCCAGTTCCAAGACAGGAAGTTGAGCCCCATCCCGGCGAAGGTTCCCTTGCCCTGGCCGTTGACGATGTCGGACAGGTTGAGGCTGCCGGAAACCATCAGCACCACGACCAGCGAGAACCCCATGGCGATTTCGTAGGACACCATCTGGGCCGCGGAGCGCATCGCCCCGAGGAACGGGTATTTCGAATTCGAGGCCCAGCCCGCGATGATCACGCCGTAGACGCCAAGCGAGGTGAGCGCAATGATGTACAAGAGGCCGGCATTTATGTCGGCCAGGACGACCTCGGGCGCGAACGGGACCACGGCCCACGCGGCGAGGGCCGGCATCAGCGACAGGACCGGCGCGAGGAAGAACAGGCCCGTATTGGCCTGGCTCGGGGAGATGATCTCCTTCATCAACAGCTTGACGCCGTCCGCGACGGGCTGCAGCAGGCCGAGCGGCCCCACCCGGTTCGGGCCGATGCGGATCTGCATCCAGCCGATCAGCTTCCTCTCCCAGAGCGTGAGGTAGGCCACGGCCCCCATCAGCGGCGCGACGATGCACACGATGAAGAACATGGTCGTGGCGAGCTCGTACAGCGCCGGCCCCCACAGCGGGCCGAGCTTCGCCTCTGACAGCGCGAGCAGGGCGTCGAGCATCAGGCGGCCTCCTGCACCGGGATTTTCTCGACGCGGACTTCGCCGAACATGGCCCCGAGCGTCGCGGTCGACGGGTGCGCCGCCGCCACGCGCACGCACCTGTCCGCGACTCGCTCGTCGGCGACCGCTTCGAGGCGCGCTTCGCCGGAGCCGACGCGCACCAGGACGCGATCGCCCTCGGTGATGCCGAGCTCGGCCATGAGGCTTGCCTTCATCCGCGCACGCGGCGGCTTCGCGTCCGCGGTCTTCTGCAGCGATGCGGCGCGCCGCACCAGGGCGTCCGCAAAGTAGGCCGGCACGTCCGCAACGCGCTGGATTCCGGTTGCCGCGGGCGGCGCCGAAACGGCGGCGACTGCGGTCTTGTTGGACAGCAGCGCGGCCACCTCCCTGCCCTGCAAGCATTCGGCGCGCACTTCGTCGACGGTCTCGAAGCCGAAACCGTCGATCCCGAGCAGCCCGCCGAGCACGCGCAACACTTTCCAGGCGGGACGGGCATCCCCGAGCGGGTTTACGGCCGCGTGGAACCCCTGCAAACGCCCTTCCGTGCTGATGAAGGCGCCCGGGGTTTCAGTAAACGGCGCAATCGGCAGCAGCACATCGGCATAGTCGGCCGCCTTGTGCTTGAACGCGGACAGGGCGACCACGAACTGTGCCTTCTGCATCGCCGCGAGCGCCGCCTGCGGGTCGTGGCAGTCGAGCTCGGGCTCGGCATTCAGCAACACGTAGGCCTTGCGCGGCGACGCGAGCATCGCGGCGGCGTTGACCTGCCCGGCCGCGCCCGCCACATGGCCGCCGACGCTGTTGGCCGCCTCGCCGAGGAATCCGAGCTTCGCGCCCAGCGAGTCCGCCAGGGATTGCGCGATTGCGTGCAGTTGGGAAGCCTGCGGGTGCTGCTGCGCGAAATTGCCCATCAGGATCGCGACGTTCTTGCCGGACCTGAGGCTCTCGCCCACCGGGCCGTCCATGATCTTCGCCAGCGCCTCCGGCAGTTGCGCCGGGGACACGATGACCTTGTTCGCGACGTTCATCAGCAGGTCGTCGTCCACCGAATGCAGGATATTGACCTTCAGGCCGCGCTTGGCCGCCTGGCGCAGGCGGTTGGCGATCAGCGGGTGGTCCTTGCGCAGGAAGGAGCCGACCACGAGCACGCGGTCGAGAGTGCCGAGTTCGGCGATCGGCATGCCCAGCCAGGGGATCCCGCCCAGCTTGCCATCCGACGAGAAGTCCGCCTGGCGCAGGCGGAAATCCACGGCCTGGCTGCCCAGTCCGCGCACCAGTTTCTGCGTAAGGTAGAGCTCCTCGAGCGTCGAATGCGGCGTGGCAAGGGCGCCCACGTCGCTCCCGGCCGCCTTGAGGCCGGCGGTCACGCGCTCAAGCGCGGTCTGCCAGTCGGTCTCCTGCCACTGGCCGTCCGCCTTCACCATCGGCCGCGTGAGCCGCTCCGCCGAATCGAGGCCCTCGTAGGAAAACCGGTCCTTGTCCGAGATCCAGCACTCGTTGACGGCTTCGTTCTCGAGCGGCAGGACGCGCTTCACCTTGCCCTGCTTGACCTGCACGACCAGGTTGGAGCCGAGGCCGTCGTGCGGCGCGACGCTCTTCCTGCGCGCGAGCTCCCAAGTGCGGGCCGAGTAGCGGAACGGCTTGGAGGTCAGCGCGCCCACCGGGCACAGGTCGATCATGTTGCCCGAGAGCTCGGAGTCGACGGTCTTGCCGACGAACGCAACGATTTCGGCATGCTCGCCGCGCCCGATCATGCCGAGTTCCATCACCCCGGCGATCTCCTGGCCGAAACGCACGCAGCGCGTGCACTGGATGCAGCGGCTCATCTCCTCGGCGGCCACCAGCGGGCCGAAGTCCTTGTGAAGCACCACGCGCTTTTCTTCCTGGTAGCGCGAACTGCCCTTGCCGTAGCCCACCGCGAGGTCCTGCAACTGGCATTCCCCGCCCTGGTCGCAGATCGGGCAATCGAGCGGATGGTTGATGAGCAGGAACTCCATCACCCCGTTCTGCGCCTTCTGGGCGCCTTCGGAATGAGTCTTGACCTTCATGCCGTCGGTGCAGGGCGTGGCGCAGGCCGGCAGGGGCTTGGGCGCCTTCTCCACCTCGACAAGGCACATGCGGCAGTTGGCCGCGATGGACAGCTTCTTGTGGTAGCAGAAGTGCGGCACGTAGATGCCGAGCTTGTTGGCCGCCTCCATCACGGTCGCGCCGTGCTGGATCTCCACTTCCCTGCCGTCGATTTCGACCTTGAGCATCTGCGTCGTCCTAGGCCGCCTTGGCCGTGTCATGCACCGCACCGTGGGCCCCTGCGCGTCCCCAGCGCGGCTCGCTCTGCGGGCCGGACACGAGGCAGCGCTTGTGCTCGATGTGGTATTCGAACTCGGAGCGGAAATGCTTGATGAAACTCTTGACCGGGAGCGCGGCCGCATCCCCGAGCGCGCAGATCGTCCGGCCGGCGATGTTGTCCGAAACGTTGTTGAGCAGGTCGAGGTCATCCGGCCGGCCGGCGCCGTTCTCGATCCGGTTGACCATGCGGTAGAGCCAGCCTGTGCCTTCGCGGCAGGGCGTGCACTGGCCGCAGGACTCCTCGTAGTAGAAGTACGACAGGCGCTCCAGCGCGCGCACCATGCAGGTGGTCTCGTCCATTACGATTACCGCGCCCGACCCGAGCATCGAGCCCGCCTTGGCGATCGAGTCGTAGTCCATGTCGGTGGCCATCATGATTTCGGCCGGCAGCACAGGCATCGACGATCCGCCGGGAATCACGGCCTTGAGCTTGTTGCCGTTGCGCATCCCGCCGGCCATCTCGAGGAGCTTGGCGAACGGCGTGCCGAGCTTCACTTCGTAGTTGCCCGGCCGATTCACGTGCCCCGACACCGAGAACAGCTTCGTGCCGCCGTTGTTCGGCTTGCCCAGCGCGAGGAACGGATCGCCGCCGTTGCGCATGATCCAGGGCACCGCCGCAAAGGTCTCGGTGTTGTTGATGGTGGTCGGCTTGCCGTAAAGGCCGAAGCTCGCCGGGAACGGCGGCTTGAAGCGCGGCTGGCCTTTCTTGCCCTCGAGCGACTCGAGCAGCGCGGTTTCCTCGCCGCAGATGTAGGCGCCGTAGCCTGGGTGCGCGTGGAGCTCGAAGCTGAACTCGGACCCGAGGATGTTCTTGCCGAGGTAACCCGCGGCGCGCGCCTCGTCCAGCGCCTCTTCGAAGCGCTCGTAGGTTTCCCAGATCTCGCCGTGGATGTAGTTGTAGCCCACGCTCGCGCCCATGGCGTAGGCGCCGATGATCATGCCTTCGATCGTCGAGTGGGGGTTGTAGCGCAAGAGATCCCGGTCCTTGCAGGTGCCGGGTTCGCCCTCGTCGGAATTGCAGACCAGGTACTTGGCCCCGGGGAACTGGCGCGGCATGAAGCTCCACTTGAGGCCGGTGGGAAACCCCGCGCCGCCGCGCCCTCGCAGCCCGGATTTCTTGACTTCGGCGATCACTTCCTCGGGCTTCATCTTTGCGGAGATGATCTTCCTCAGCGCGGCGTATCCCTCGCGCTGCTCGTACTCCTTGATGCGCCAGTTGCTGCCGTCGATGCCGGCCATCAGGATCGCGTCGGGTCCGTAGTTCAGCATCTCAGGCCTCGTTCCTCGAGTCTTCCCGCAGTTCACCAATCAGCGCGTCGAGCTTGTCCTTGGACATGTAGTCGCACATGCGCTTGTTGTTGACCAGCACCACCGGGGCCATGGCGCATGCGCCCATGCACTCGCCTTCCTTCAGGGTGAATTTCCCGTCGGAGGTGGTCTCGTTGAAATCCACGCCGAGGCGCTGCTTGAGGTGGTCGGCCGCCTCGAGCGAGCCCTGCAGGCCGCACGGCAGGCAGGTGCAGATCGTGAGCTTGAACTTGCCCGTGGGCGCGAGGTTGTACATGTTGTAGAACGTGGCCACCTCGTACACCGCCACGGGCGCCATGCCGAGGTACTGCGCGACGAAGTCCATCGTCTCGGTAGCAAGCCAGCCCTTTTCGTCCTGCGCGACGATGAGCGCCGCCATCACGGCCGACTGCTTCTGGTCGGCGGGATACTTGGCCACCTCGCGGTCGATCTTCTTCAGGGATTCGGGCGTAAGCATCAACGGTCGATCTCCCCGAATACGATGTCCTGGGTGCCGATGATCGCGACTACGTCGGCGAGCATATGGCCGCGCGACATCTCGTCGAGCGCGGACAGGTGCGGGAACCCGGGTGCGCGGATCTTCACGCGGTAGGGCTTGTTGGCGCCGTCCGAGACGAGGTAGATGCCGAATTCGCCCTTGGGATGCTCGACGGCGGCGTAGGCCTCGCCTTCCGGGACATGCATGCCCTCGGTGAAGAGCTTGAAGTGGTGGATCAGGTCTTCCATGTTCTGCTTCATGCCGACGCGTGCGGGCGGGGCGATCTTGTGGTTGTCGATGATCACCGGGCCGGGATTCGCGCGCAGCCAGTCGACGCACTGCTTGATGATGCGGTTGCTCTGGCGCATTTCCGCCATGCGCACCAGATAGCGGTCGTAGCAGTCGCCGTTCACGCCGACCGGGATGTCGAATTCCAGGCGGTCGTAGGCGGCATACGGCTGGCGCCTGCGCACGTCCCACTCGACCCCCGAGCCGCGCAGCATCGCCCCGGTGAAGCCGAGCTGCATCGCCCGCTCCGGCGAAACCACGCCCACGCCCACCGTGCGCTGCTTCCAGATCCGGTTTTCGGTGAGCAGCGTCTCGTAGTCGTCGACGCATGCCGGAAAACGGCGGGTGAAGTCGTCGATGAAGTCGAGCAGCGTCCCCTGCCGGTTCTCGTTCATCGCGCGGATCTGGCGCTCGTTGTGGATCTTCGTGGCCGTGTATTGCGGCATGGAATCGGGCAGGTCGCGGTACACGCCGCCGGGGCGGTAATAGGCCGCGTGCATGCGCGCGCCGGAGACCGCCTCATAGCAGTCCATCAGGTCTTCGCGCTCGCGGAAGCAATACAGGAACATCGTCATCGCGCCGCAGTCGAGGCCGTGCGCGCCGAGCCAGAGCAGGTGGTTCAAGAGGCGCGTGATCTCGTCGAACATGGTGCGGATGTACAGCGCGCGCACCGGTGGCTCGACGCCAAGCAGCCTTTCGATGGCCATTACATACGCGTGCTCGTTGCACATCATGGACATGTAGTCGAGCCGGTCCATGTAGGGAACCGACTGGAGGTACGTCTTGGTCTCGATCAGCTTTTCGGTCGCCCGGTGCAGCAGGCCGATGTGCGGGTCCGCGCGCTGGATGACCTCGCCGTCGAGCTCCAGCACCAGGCGCAGCACGCCGTGCGCGGCCGGGTGCTGCGGGCCGAAATTAAGCGTGTAATTGCGGATCTCTGCCATCGTGCTCAGCCGTTGCCGCCTTCTGCGTAGTGTTTTTCGCGCACGATGCGCGGCGTCACCTCGCGGGGCTCGATGCTGACCGGCTGGTAGATCACGCGCTTTTGCTCCGGGTCGTAGCGCATCTCGACATGGCCGCTGATCGGGAAGTCCTTGCGGAAGGGGTGGCCGATGAAGCCGTAATCCGTGAGGATGCGCCGCAGGTCCGGATGGCCGTCGAATACGATGCCGAACAGGTCGAACGCCTCGCGCTCGTACCAGTTCGAGCTCGCCCAGACCGGCATCAGGGACTCCACCATCGGGAAGTCATCCTCGGTGCAGAACGTGCGCAGGCGCATGCGCCAGTTGTGTGAGACCGAGGTCAGGTGCACCACCACCGCGAACCTGGGCCCCTCCCGCGGAACGTCGCCGTAGGTCGAATAATCGATGCCGCAGAGGTCGATCAGCTCCTCGAACCCGAGTTCCGAGGCGTCGCGCAGGGTCTGCGCGACCGCGGCGTAGTCCGCGGCGCCGACCTCGAGCGTGATTTCCCCGAACGACTCCTTCAGGGTGCCGATGCGTGCGCCGAGGACGGTTTGGAGCGCATCGTGCAGGCGCTGCAGCTTGGGCGTCATGATTGTTCTTATTGTCGGGCGAGAGCTAGCGGGCGATGGTCGGAGCGAGCCATTAGCGAGCGATTGTATTGGTGCGCTTGATCTTGTTCTGCAGCTGTATGAGCCCGTACAGCAGCGCCTCAGCGGTGGGCGGGCAGCCGGGCACGTAGATATCGACCGGGACGATGCGGTCGCAGCCGCGGACCACCGAATACGAGTAATGGTAGTACCCGCCGCCGTTCGCGCAGGAACCCATCGAGATCACCCAGCGCGGCTCCGCCATCTGGTCGTAAACCTTGCGCAGCGCCGGCGCCATCTTGTTGCACAGGGTCCCGGCGACGATCATCAGGTCAGATTGCCGCGGGCTGGGGCGGAATACGATGCCGAACCGGTCGAGGTCGTAGCGCGCGGCGCCGGCCTGCATCATCTCCACGGCGCAGCACGCGAGCCCGAACGTCATCGGCCACAGCGACCCGGTGCGCGTCCAGTTGATGACCTTGTCGGCCGTGGTCGTGACGAAGCCTTCGCTCAGAACGCCTTCTATTCCCATTCCAGGGCTCCCTTCATCCATTCGTAGACGAAGCCGACCACGAGGATCGCCAGGAAAACCATCATCGATAGAAAGCCGTACAGGCCGATCTCGTTGAGCACCACCGCCCAGGGGAAGAGGAACGCGATTTCGAGGTCGAACAGGATGAACAGGATCGCGACGAGGTAATAGCGCACGTCGAACTTCATGCGCGCATCCTCGAACGCCTCGAAGCCGCACTCGTACGGCGAAAGCTTCTCGGCATCCGGGCGGTTGGGCGCGACCAGCCTGCCGAGCACCAAGGGCCCGACGCCGACGCCGAGGGCGACGAATATGAACAACAGGACCGGAAAGTACTCTGCGAGCATTCGAATCGGCCCGGCAGAGCCGGACCGGAATTTTACGAGTTCCCGAAATCGGTTTGTTGCTGCCACGGGGCCGGGATCATTCCCGGCCCCGCTTAGTGCTGGTGCCCACGAGCAGACTCGAACTGCTACGGCTGTTTAGGCCACCAGCCCCTCAAGCTGGCGTGTCTACCAATTTCACCACGTGGGCAGATTGACAATTATCCCTCAAAAATAGCCGGCCACAGAATCGCCTGCGCGGCCCGCTTGAGCCAGATCAATTCGGGACGTCCTTCGGCTTGCCACCGGTTGCGGCCTCGCCCGCAGGCACGTCGGCTTTCTTCGCCGCGGCGGGCGCGGCCGATTCGGTCTTGACCGCGTCCATCACGCCGCCAGTCGCCTTGGGCTTGTGCGTGGCCAGATACGCGAGGCCGAGACTGGTCAGGAAGAACACGGTTGCAAGCACCGCGGTCGCCCGCGACAGAAAATTCGCCGAGCCGGAGGCGCCGAACAGGCTGCCCGAAGATCCGCCGCCAAAGCCCGACCCCATGTCCGCGCCCTTGCCGTGCTGGAGCAGCACCAGCCCGATGACGGCCAGGGCCACCAGGACATGAAACACCAGAATTACGCTCAACCACGTTTCCATTCTTCACCCCTTGCTTGCTGCAGCCTTGCAGATCGCGAGAAAATCACCCGACACCAGCGAGGCGCCACCGATCAGCCCCCCGTCCACATCCTGCATGGCGAAAATTTCCGCCGCATTGCCCGGCTTGACGCTGCCCCCGTAGAGGATGCGCAATTTCGCCGCCACCGCGGCATCGCGCGCCGCCACCCTCGCCCGGAGCAAACCATGCACTTCCTGCGCCTGTTGGGGCGATGCCGTGCGCCCGGTGCCGATCGCCCAGACCGGCTCGTACGCCAGCACAGCGCCGGACAGCGCCGCGGCGCCGGACAGTTCGAGCACCGCGTCCAGCTGCCGCGCCACGACCTGCTCGGTACGCGACCCTTCGCGCTCCGCGAGAGTCTCGCCGACGCACAGCACTGGGATCAGGCCGGCTTTGGCCGCTGCCGCGAACTTCGCCGCCACCTGCGCATCGGTTTCGCCGAACAGTCCGCGCCTTTCCGAATGGCCCACCAGGACGAACCTGCAGCCGAAATCAGCGAGCATCGCGGCGGACACCTCGCCCGTGTAAGCGCCGGAAGGGAATTCGCTGACGGTCTGCGCGCCCAGCGCGAGCCGGGAGCCGGCCAGCCGCGTGGCAACCTCGGACAGGTACGGGAAAGGGACGCACACGGCGCACTCGACGCCGTCCAGCTCGGCAACGCCGGACAGCACTGCGTCCAGCAGGGCCGGGTTGGTTCCGCGGCTGCCGTGCATTTTCCAGTTCCCGGCCACCAGCCGACCCCGCACTTCACTCATTTAAGCCAATCCCGCGAACACAAAAGCCGCCGATTTTACCGCGCGGGAGAGGGGCCGGTCAAACCAAAACCACCCGCAGGATCAAGAAATTGCGTGCGTATTGCGCAGCAACACAAAGCCCGCCGGGGAGGCGGGCCGGGGAGCCTGGGTCAGCCGAACCTGCCGGTGATGTAGTCCTCGGTCGCCTTCTGTTTCGGCTTGATGAAGATCGTGTCGGTCACGTCGAATTCGATGAGTTCGCCCAGGTACATGTAGGCCGTGTAGTCCGAGACGCGCGCGGCCTGCTGCATATTGTGCGTGACGATGGCGACTGTGTATTCGCTTTTCAGTTCGTGCACCAGTTCCTCCACCTTGGCGGTGGAGATCGGGTCGAGGGCCGAGGTCGGCTCGTCGAGCAACAGAACCGAGGGCTTGACCGCCACGCTGCGCGCGATGCACAGGCGCTGCTGCTGGCCACCGGAAAGCGACAGCCCGCTCTGGCCCAGCTTGTCCTTGACCTCGTCCCAGATGGCCGCCTTGCGCAGCGCCCATTCGACGCGGTCGTTCATGTCGGCGCGCGACAGGTTCTCGTACAACTGCACGCCGAACGCGATGTTGTCGTAGATCGACATCGGGAACGGGGTGGGCTTCTGGAACACCATGCCGATCTTGGCGCGCAGCAGGTTCAGGTCCTGTTTCGGGTCGAGGATGTTCTTGCCGTAGAAATTGATCTCGCCCTCCGCGCGCTGCCCGGGATACAGGCTGTACATGCGGTTCAGGGTGCGCAGCAGCGTCGACTTGCCGCAGCCGGAGGGGCCGATAAACGCCGTCACCTTGTGCTCGGCGATATCGAGGTTGACGTTCTTCAGGCCCTGGAAGGCGCCGTAGAAGAAATTCAGGTTCACCGTCCTGATCGCCGGCTGCGCCTCAGTCGTCCCGGCCACGCCCGCCACTTCCCCCGCATTGGTGTTCATGCGCACCTCTCCCGATTTGTTCGCCCTTTCCGCAAAGACCGTGCTCATGCTGACACCCTCTCCCTGAAGAATACCCGGGTTATGATGTTGATCGCCAATACCACCAAAGTGATCACCAACGCGCCGCCCCAGGCCAGATTGATCCAGTTCTCGTAGGGACTCAAGGCGAACTGGAAGATCACCACCGGCAGGTTCGACAGCGGCTTGTTCATGTCGGTGGAGAAGAACTGGTTGTTGAGCGCCGTGAACAGCAGCGGCGCGGTCTCGCCGCTGACCCGAGCTAGCGCGAGCAGCACCCCGGTGATCACCCCGGCCCGGCCCGCGCGAAGGGTGACCATCAGCGCCACCTTCCAGCGCGGCGCCCCAAGGGCGAAAGCCGCCTCACGCAGGCTGCCGGGCACCAGCCGCAGGATGTTCTCGGTGGTGCGGAGCACCACGGGAATCGCGATCAGCGACAGCGCGAGCACGCCGGCCCAGCCGGAAAAGTGCTTCACCTGGGCGACCAGGATGGCGTACACGAACAGCCCGATCACGATCGAAGGCGCCGACAGCATGATGTCCGACACGAAGCGCGTGATCGAGGCCACTACGCTGTCGTCGCCGTACTCGGTCAGGTAGATCCCGGCCAGCACCCCGATCGGTGTGCTGACGAGCGTGCAGCAGGCGATTATCATGAAGCTGCCGACCATGGCATTGGCCAGACCCCCTCCCTCGGAGCCCGGGGCGGGAGTCGAGGCGGTGAAGAAACTCCAGCTCAGCGCGGAGAAGCCCTTGTAGAACAGCAGCGCGAGAATCCACAGCAGCACCGACATGCCGATCACCATGGCGAGCGTCGACAGGGTCAGGCCGATCCGGTTGGTGCGCTTGCGGCGGTTGTAGACGGATTGGTCCATGGCCGCTCAGGTGCGCGAGCCCTGGCCGCGTTCCAAGCGCAGGAGCAGGAGCTTGGCGAAGGCGAGCACGACGAAGGTGATGAGGAAGAGCACCAGGCCGAGCGCGAACAGCGTCGACAAGTGCAGGTCGTCGGCCTCGCCGAATTCGTTGGCGAGCGTCGAGGCGATCGAACTGCCGGGCGAGAAGAGCGACCCGCCGATGCGCTGCGAGTTGCCGATCACGAAGGTGACCGCCATGGTTTCGCCCAGGGCGCGCCCCAGTCCGAGCATGATGCCGCCGATCACACCGGTCTTGGTGTAGGGCAGCACGATGTTGCGCACCACCTCCCAGGTCGTGCAGCCGATCCCGTAGGCCGACTCGCGCAGCACCGGCGGCACGATATCGAACACGTCGCGCATGACCGAGGCGATGAAGGGGAGGATCATTATCGACAGGACCAGCCCCGCGGCCAGTATGCCGATGCCGTTCATCGCACCGCCGAACAGGGGGCCAATCAGCGGCATTTGCCCCAGCGTCGATTGCAGCGCCGGCTGGCCGTACTGAGCGAACAGCGGGGCGAAGATGAACAGGCCGAACATGCCGTAGATGATCGAGGGAACGGCGGCCAGCAGCTCAACCGCGGTACCCAGGGGCCTCCTGAGCCACACCGGGCAGGTCTCGGTCAGGAACACCGCGACGCCGAAGCTCAGCGGCACCGCGATCACAAGCGCGATCGAAGCGCTGGCCAGGGTGCCGAAGATGGCGATCGCCGCGCCGAAATTCTGGTTGATGATGTCCCACTCGACCGTCCAGAGGAACGGTAGGCCGAACTTCTGCAGGGTCGGCCAGGAACTGACGACCAAGGACACGAGGATGCCGGCCAGCGCGAACAGCACGGTCAGCGCGAACAGCAAAGTGACCTTGTGGAACAGGAAGTCCTGGACGCGTTGGTTGCGCGCAATGGACAGCCGGCGCGCGTCCTGCAGTCCCGAATCCGGCATGGATGCCGTGGCGGCTACCTGTTGCATTTGCATTTCCGCATCGTGCGGCCCGCCGCGGGGGGCGGGCCGGTTGTGGTTGTTATTGCCGGCGTGCCGGGACTAGCGCTTGATCTGCGACCAGGCGGTGTCGCTGATCAGCTTGGTCACCGCGTCGGGCAGCGCCACGTAATCGAGATCCTCGGCCATCTTCTTGCCGTTCTTGAAAGCCCAGTCGAAGAACTTGAGGACCTCGTTCGAGTCAGCCACTTTGTCCGGGGTCTTGTACATCAGGGCGAATGACGCGCCGGTAATGGGCCAGGACTGTGCGCCTTTCAGGTTCACCAGCGACAGGCCCATGCCCGGGACGCTCTTCCAGTCGGCGCCGGCCGCCGCCGCGGCGAAGGTCAGGTCGTCGGGTTCCACGTACTTGCCGTCGCGGTTCAGGAGCTGCATGTGCGGTATCTTGTTGCGCTTGGCGTAAGCATACTCGACATAGCCGACCGCACCCTTGACGCGGGTGACGTTGGCGGCGACGCCTTCGTTGCCCTTGCCGCCCACCGACGAAGCCGCCGGCCACTTGACCGCGGCGCCCTTGCCCACGGACTTGGCCCAGGCCGGGCTGACCTCGTTCAGGTAGTCGGTGAAAATGAAGGTCGTGCCCGACCCGTCGGCGCGGTGCGCCACCGTGATCGCCTGGTTGGGCAGCTTCTTGCCCGGGTTCAGCGCGGCGAGCTTGGCGTCGTTCCAGTTGCTGATGGTGCCCATGAACATCTCGGCCAGCACTTCGCCGTTCACGCGCAGTTCGCCCGGCTTGAAGCCTTCGAGGTTGATCACCGGCACCACGCCACCGAGGACGACCGGGAACTGCACCATGCCGTCCTTCTCCAGGTCGGCGCCCGACAGGGGCGCGTCGGTTGCGCCGAAGGTCACCGTCTTGGCGCGGATCTGGCGAATTCCGCCGGAGGAGCCGATCGACTGGTAATTGAGACCCGTTCCGGTGGCTTTCTTGTACTCCTCCGCCCACTTGGCGAAGATCGGGTACGGAAAGGTCGCGCCGGCGCCAGTGATGTCGGCGGCGTTCGCCGTGGACAGGCCTATCGCGAGCGCTGCGGCGCCAACCAGCGACCGGATGAATTTACTGTTACGCATGTATAACCTCAATTGGTAAATGAAAATCCCCCTCCCCCGGAGCGAAGATTACCCGCCAATAATTACATTACCGTGACAGTCACGCTGATATTCTGGCGCGATCGCCTGCAAATCAAGGAAAAGCATGATGGGTGCCCGTGCACTGGTCGCGTTGATGAGTGCCGCCCAGCTGGGTTCGCTGCTGCCGCACGTGACGCTGCCGGCGGTCATGCCTTCCCACCTGATCCCGGAGTGGGGCCTCAGTTATTCCGAAGGCGGCCTGATGGCAGCGAGCTATGCGGCCGGCTACATGCTCGCCGTACCTGTGCTCACGACGCTGACCGACCGCCTGGACGCCCGTTGGATCCTGTTCTGGGGTTCGCTCCTGAGCGGTCTGGCCACGCTGCTGTTCGGCTGGTTCGCCAGCGGCCTGGCCTCGGCGATCCTCCTGTGGGGCCTCGCTGGGATCGGCTTTGCCGGGGCTTACATGCCGGGCCTGAAGGCGTTGACCGACCGCTTGGGCGCAGGCGACGCATCGCGCAGCGTCACGCTTTACACGGCCAGCTTCTCGGTCGGCGTCGGCTTGTCCTTCCTCGTCTCGCAGGTGATTGCGGAACGCTGGGGCTGGCGCGCCGCGTTCCTCGCCACGGGGCTCGGTCCCGCGGCCATGGCCGCCGTGGCGCTTTGGTTGCGGCCGGTGCCGCCGCCGCCGCGCCAGGGCGCGCTGCTCGATTTTCGGCCTGTGCTGCGCAACCGCGCGGCGCTGGGCTACATCCTCGGCTACGGCGCGCTTTGCTTCGAGTTGTACGGCATGCGCACCTGGATCGTCGCGTTCTGGGGCTTCGTCGCAGCGCAGGCCGGCGGTGCGACGACGCTCGATGCGATCACGGTGAGCGTCGTCGTCACGATGCTGTCGCTGCCGGCCAGCATCCTCGGCAACGAAGCGGCGCTGCGCTACGGCCGGCATCGCGCGATCACCGTCGTGATGCTGTGCTCCGCGCTCGTGGCAGCGGCGATCGGCCTCACCGCGGGCGTCTCGCCCTGGCTGTCGCTGGCCCTGCTGCTCTGCTACGCGTTCACGGTCCCCGCCGATTCAGGTGCGCTGACTTCGGGCACCTCGGGTGCGGCGGAGCCGCGCTACCGCGGCGCCACGCTGGCCCTGCATTCGACGGTGGGCTTCGGCCTGTCGGCGCTGGGGGGATGGGCCGTCGGCGCCGCGATCGACGCGGCGGGCGGCGCTTCGAGCGCAAGCGGCTGGACCGCGGCCTTCATGGTGATGGGCGCCGGCATCCTGTTCGGCCCCCTCGCGCTGTGGTGGTCGAGACGCTAGCTAGGAACAGAGGGGGCTTCGCCCCCTCCGTTACCTCCCCTAGGAACAGCGGGGACCTTCGGCCCCCTCCGTTACCTCCCCTAGGAACAGCGGGGACCTGCGGTCCCCTCCGTTACCTCCCCTAACTCTTCGCGGGCGCGCGGTTTCGCGTTGCGGTCCACGCGTCCGCACCGCCCTTGCCGGCGACCTCCATGCTTTCTCCGTTCACGCGCCCGGCATGGTCAACGCCGCCGGCCCGGAACGAGATCCGGTCGCCGCGCATGCGGCCGGTAACCGGCAGGACCTTGTCGCCCATGCTGAGTTGCCCGGTGAGCATCTGGAATTCCTGCTTCAGCGTGAGCTCCCCCTGCGGCAACTTCCACGTGCCCGCGACCTTCGCCGGGACGATCCAGAGGAAAGCGGCGCAATAGGACTGGCAGCCTTCCTGCGTAGTGGCCTCCACCTTCTGGTCCGCCTCCCACGCGTCCATCGTGAAAGTGTTCGAAACGATGCGGGTCCCGGGCTTGAGGTCGAGGATCTTGGGGCGCAACTGCAGGTTGATCCGGTCGAGCAGGAACATGGTGATCACGGTCGCCTTCGAAAAGTCGCTCTCGAAGATGTCCGCCTTGACGAAGGACGCCCGCCCGGCGACGCCTTCCTTTTGCGCATTGCGCTTCGAGAGCGCGACCATGTCCGGGTTGTATTCGATGCCCAGCGCCTTCACGCCCCGCTTGGCCGCGGTGATGACCGTGCGCCCGTCGCCCGCGCCCAGGTCGATCAGGTAGTCGTTCCGCGTGACCTTCGCCATGTCGAGCATCTTGTCGACGAGCGCCTGCGGCGTGGGGACCCAGACCACGTCCTTGCCTTCCTGGCCGACCGAAGGCTCGTAGGCCGGCACGGCCTGGGCCTGCGCCAGCGCGCCCCCGGCGCCGATCGACAGCGCCAAAGCCAGCAGGGATGCACGGGTTCGCAACGAAAAATACATACCACCTCCTCTATAAATTGTACAGGTACCGGTACATAAACTACCCGGATAGCCGCCACTAGAGCGGACATTAAATATATAAAGTCAGACTTTCATCCACCAGCCGCGTGCCGGACGGCGGCCGCGATCGCCTGCGCCCCCTGCTCGATCGCCGCGCGCGGCTCGCCCTCGACCATCACGCGCAGCACCGGTTCGGTGCCCGAGGGCCGCAGCAGCACGCGTCCGCGCCCGTCGAGGGCCCGCTCGACTTCCTGTTGCGCCGCCGCGATCGAAGCGTGGCTCTTCCAGTCGAAGCCGCGCGCAACCTTGACGTTGACCAGCACCTGCGGATACAGGCGCAGGTCCGCGGTCAGCTCGGCGAGGCTCTTGCCGGACTCGCGGATGGAGGTCAGCACCTGCAGCGCCGAAACGAGGCCGTCTCCGGTGGTGTGCTTGTCCAGGCAGATGATGTGGCCGGAATTCTCGCCGCCGTAAAGCCATCCCCGCTCGCGCATCATCTCCAGCACATACCGATCGCCCACCTTCGCGCGGCCGAACGCAATGCCCATCGCCGCGATCGCCTGCTCCATTCCCAGGTTCGTCATGAGCGTGCCCGCCACCCCCGCCACCTTCTCGCGCCCGGCCCGGTGCCTGAGCACTGCATAGAGGAGCTGGTCCCCGTCATACATCGTGCCCTGCGAATCCACCATCACCAGCCGGTCCGCGTCGCCGTCCAGCGCGACGCCGTAGTCGGCCTTGTTGCGCTTCACTTCCATGACGAGCTGTTCGGGGGCAGTCGCGCCGAACCTGTCGTTGATGTTGAAGCCGTCCGGGGAGACGCCGATCGGCACCACGTCCGCGCCGAGTTCGTGGAACACGTGCGGCCCGACGTGATAGGCCGCGCCGTGCGCGCAGTCGACCACGATCTTCATTCCCTTGAGGTCGAGCTCCGCCGGGAAGGTCGATTTGCAGAACTCGATATACCGCCCCGTGGCGTCGTCGATCCGCTTCGCGCGGCCGAGCTGCGCGGCCGGGTTGCAGCCCATGGTGAACTCGAGGGCCTTCTCCATCTCCGCCTCGACCTCGTCCGGGAGCTTGAAGCCGTCTCCGGAGAAGAACTTGATGCCGTTGTCCGGGTACGCGTTGTGCGAGGCGCTGATCACGACGCCCGCCATCAGCCGCAGTGCGCGCGTGAGATACGCCACGCCCGGCGTGGGCAGCGGGCCGCACAGGAGCACGTCCACGCCCGCAGCCGAGAAGCCGGCTTCCAGCGCGGCCTCGAGCATGTACCCCGAGATGCGCGTGTCCTTGCCGATCAGTACGGTCGGGCGGTCCGTGCCTATCCCCTTCCTGTGCCCGGACAGCACCCTGCCCGCCGCATAGCCGAGGCGCAGCACGAAATCCGCGGTCATCGGCGCCTGGCCGACCGTGCCACGCACGCCGTCCGTGCCGAAGTATTTTCTGCTCATCCGACCTCCACCGCGCGCCACACCGCGAGGGCATCCCGCGTGGCCGCTACGTCGTGTACCCGCAGTATTGTCGCCCCGCGTTGCGCCGCAAGCAAAGCGGCCGCCACGCTTGCCGGCAGGCGCTCCGGCGCCGGCCGGCCCGTGACCTCGCCCAGCATCGACTTGCGCGACAGGCCCGCCAGGACGGGCACGCCCAGCCCCGCGATGCGCCGCAGGTCGCGCAGCAGCTCGAGGTTGTGCGCGGCGGTCTTGCCGAACCCGAACCCGGGATCGACGACGATCCGCTCGCGCGCAATGCCCGCCGATTCGGCGGCGGCGACGCGCGCAGCGAGGAATGCGGACACTTCACCCACCACATCGTCGTAGTGCGGGGCGAGCTGCATCGTCGCCGGATCGCCTTTCTTGTGCATCAGGCAGACCCCGCACCCCGACGCGCTTGCAGCCTCAAGGGAACCCGGCCCGGCGAGGGCCTCGATGTCGTTGATCATCGATGCGCCGGCGGCAAGCACTTCGCACATCACCCGCGAGCGGCGGGTATCGATGGAAATCGGCACGTCGATCCCGCGGAGCGCCTCCAGCACCGGCAAGAGGCGGGCAAGCTCCTCGCCCTCACTGACCGGTTGCGCACCGGGGCGCGTGGACTCGGCGCCCAGGTCGATGATCGCGGCGCCCTCAGCGACCAGCCGGTTCGCCTGTGCAATGGCCGCATCGGCGGACAGGAACCTCCCGCCGTCGGAAAAGGAATCGGGCGTGATGTTCACCACGCCCATGAGGAGGGGAAACTCAAGCGGCAGAGAAAACCTGCCGCACTGCAGAACCAAGTTCAGCTTGCTGCGGGAGCAGCGGCGCCAGCGGAACTATCGGTCGACGGCGGCGGGGTCGGGCCTGACGGCGACGGGACTTTCGGGGCCCGCGGCGGCTTGCCGTCCATGATGTCGTTCAGCTGCTCGGCATCGAGCGTCTCCCATTCGAGCAGCGCGGCGGCCATGACTTCCACCTTGTCGCGGTTCCCCTCGATTAGCTTGCGTGCCAGCGCGTACTGGGTGTCTATGATGCGGCGGATCTCGGCGTCCACCTGGCGCATCGTGTCCTCGGACACGTTCTTGTGCGTGGTGATCGAACGGCCGAGGAACACCTCGCCCTCGTTATCCCCGTACACCATCGTGCCCATGACGTCGGACATGCCCCACTGGGTCACCATGCGGCGGGCGAGGTCGGTCGCGCGCTCGAAGTCGTTGGAGGCGCCGGTGGTCATCTGGTGCATGAAGATCTCTTCGGCGATGCGCCCGCCGAACAGGACCGCGATCGTGTTCAGCAGGCGATCGCGATCCTGGCTGTAGCGGTCCTCGGCCGGCAGCTGCATCGTCACGCCCAGCGCGCGGCCGCGCGGGATTATGGTGACCTTGTGCACCGGGTCGGTCTTGGGCAG
>JANNWA010000583.1:0-7114 GCA_031408275.1 Pseudomonadota bacterium | reverse complement strand
TTTTGGGCAAGCGCAAGTTCGGCCTGGGCACGGTGCCGAACATGATGCTCGCGGGTCTCGCGCTGGCCCGGTTGCGCCGGTTCGCCGCAAGGCGCTCGGTCAGGCTCGGTGCCGGCGGGCTCGTGCTCGCGTTCGGCATCTTCGGCCTAGCGCGGGCAGCCGAGCTCGGCGACGCCGTCCGGCGCGGGATTCTTTGCCTGTAAGCTTCCAGACATGCACGACAATTTCAAGAAGCTGCTGGAGATCTGCAAGGAGCCGGCGCCGGTACCCTCGGTCGTCGCGCATCCCTGCGATGCCGTATCGCTGCGCGGTGTATGCGAGGCGGTCCGCGAGGAGCTGATCCTGCCGATCCTGGTCGGGCCGGAGGAACGCATCCGGGCAATCGCCGCGGAGGAGGGCCTGGACATCTCGGCGTTCCCGATCGTGAGCACGCCGCACAGCCACGCCTCAGCCGACGAATCCGTGCGCCTCATACGCGAGGGCAAGGGCGAGATCCTCGTCAAGGGCAGCCTGCACACCGATGAACTCATGGCCGCGGTGGTCCGGGTGGACAGCGGCCTGCGCACCGAGCGGCGCATCAGCCATTGCTTCGTGATGGACGTCCCGCTCCTCGAGCACCTGATCATCATCAGCGACGCGGCGGTGAACATCACGCCCGGGCTCGAGGAGAAAGTCGACATCGTGCAGAACGCGATCGACCTCGCGCATGCGCTCCACTTCGACGAGGTGTTGGTGGCGATCCTTTCGGCCGCCGAGACCGTCAATCCCAAGGTGCCTTCCACCGTCGAAGCGGCCGCGCTGTGCAAGATGGCCGACCGCGGCCAGATCACCGGGGCGACCCTCGACGGGCCGCTCGGGCTCGACAATGCAATCAACCTCGTCGCCGCGCAGGTGAAGCACATCCTCTCGCCGGTGGCGGGACGGGCCAACGTGCTGATCGTGCCGGACCTCGAAGCCGGCAACGTGCTGGCCAAGAGCCTGTCTTTCCTGGCAGGGGCTGAAGCGGCGGGGGTCGTGGTCGGGGCCAGGGTCCCGATCGTGCTTACGAGCCGGGCCGACTCGGCGGTGGCGCGGCTCGTGTCCTGCGCCGCGGCACTGCTGCTGGCGCATGCAAGGCGCGGCACTGCCGGGCGGGCGGTCAGCTAGCCGGAGGTCTTGAGGAGGGGCGCAGCCCCTCTTCTCGTCTAGTTTGTTAGAGCCTCGCCCCGCCGACGCTCTTGTGCGTGTGCTCGTGCCGCGTCTGGCATGGCGTGCAGCGCGTCGCCATGGGACTGGCCTGCAGCCGCACGAAAGGGATGTCCTCGCCGCAGTCCACGCATTCGCCGTAGTCCGGCGTGTGCAGTCTCACCAGCGCCGCTTCGGTCGCGCGCAATTCCATCGTGTGGCGCTCGAGCGCCTCGACTTCCATGGAACTCTCCAGGTCCATGACCGCGTCGTCGTCGGTGTCCTCGCGGTGGTCGGTCAGGGAATGCTTGCCTTCCCCTGTGGGGTCGAGCGCATTGCCGATCGACGCCCGCAGTTCCTCCGCGCGTGCCGACAGTGCGGCCTGCAGCGACTCGCGTTGTTCGATGGTGAGATAGTGCATGTGCGTTACCGGCAGACCAGCACCGGCACCTTCGAATGGGTGAGCACCTTGGTGGTCTCGCTGCCAAGCAGCAGGCCCGCAAGCCCCCGTCGCCCGTGCGAGGCCATCACGATGAGGTCGCAGTTCTTGCTGCGAGCGGCGGCGATGATCGCCGACCACGGCTGGGCGTTGGTGACCTTGACCACCGTGGCGCGCACGCCGGCGGCCGTGGCCTCCTTGGTGATCACGGCCAGCGCGGCCTTCGCTTCCTTGTCGACGGCCTGCTTGAAGCTCCTCGGCGAGGCTTCCGGGATGTACATCGCCGCTTCGCCGTAGATCGGCGGAACGTACTCCGGCATCACGAAGACGCCGGTCAGGCGCGCGCCCAGCTTGCCGGCGAGCGCCGTGGCGGCCTTGATCGCCTTGAGCGACAGTTTCGAACCATCGGTGGAAACGAGGATGTGCTTGTACATGTGATTCTCCTGAATGTGGCGGGCGCGCTCCTGTATTCAGGATAGCGCCCGGAGCGGCCCGGGGATTGACATGGATCAATGGTTTACGGCACCGAACGGCCAGAGTATGTTTCGGGTCGTTCAACAATATTGTCCTTATAGCCCAAGGAGAGCAAATAGTGAAAATCCTGCTCGCAGTCGACGGATCGAAGAATTCCCTGGATGCGGTGCGCAACCTCATCGGGCACACGAGCTGGTTCAGCACCAAGCCGCAGGTGTTGCTGACCTACGTGCACCTGCCGGTGCCGAAGGTAGGAGCGTTCGGGATGGGCCCCTCCAAGGCCGTGCTGGAAAAATACTATCGCGAGGAGGGTGAAGCGGCCCTCGCCAAGGCGAAGAAAATGCTCGAAAAGGCCAAGATCACCCACAACCTGGTCGTCCTCGTCGGCCCGATCGCCGAGACTCTCTGCAAGCTGGCGGTCGACAGGAAGGTCGACCTGATCTACGTCGGCACGCGCGGCCTGACGGCGGCGGGGAACATGATCATGGGTTCGGTCGCCACCAAAGTCCTGCACATCGCGAGAGTGCCCGTATTGCTGGTCAAGTAGGCCATGCATGGCTGAAGCATCCCTCGGGGGGTATGTCGAGCTCGACCTCGAGGGAATGACCTGCGCGGCCTGCGCCACGCGCATCGAAACCCGGCTCAACAAGCTCGAAGGCGTCCAAGCCAGCGTAAACCTCGCGACCGACAAGGCGACGATCCGCTTCGCGCCGCAAAAGCAGGACGTCGAAAAACTCATCGCCACGGTGCGCGACACCGGCTACGACGCGCAGGTGTCGGTGGAAGGCGAGCTGCGCGACCACTCGGCCGAGCACCGCGCCGCGTTCCGCGAATTCCTGGTCGCCGCGGTCCTGACGGCGCCGTTCCTCGTCGAAATGGGCGGCATGGCCCTCGGCAAGCACGGGATCCTGCCCGGTTGGCTGCAGATGCTGCTCGCCACGCCTGTGCAGTTCTGGTCCGGCATGCGGTTCTACACGGGCGCCTGGAAGAGCCTCAAGGGCGGCGGGGCCAACATGGACGTCCTCGTTGCGCTCGGCACCAGCGCCGCGTACGGGTTTTCGGCCGCGGTCCTGTTGCTCGGGCTGCCGCAGCACCTGTACTTCGAAGCCTCCGCGGCGGTCGTCACGCTGGTGCTGCTCGGCAAGTTCCTCGAGGCGCGTGCCAAGGCGCGCACCGCGCGCGCGCTCGAGGCGCTGGTACGCCTCCAACCCAAGACCGCCTGGGTGGAAAAGGACGGCCATCTCGTTGAAACCAGCATCGCCGCGTTCAAGCCCGGCGATGCCTTCGTGGTGCGGCCGGGCGACACCATCGCGATGGACGGCCGCGTGGTGGAAGGCGGCTCGGACGTGAACGAAGCGATGCTCACGGGCGAGAGCCTCCCCGTGGACAAGTCTCCCGGCAGCCGCGTGTTCGCCGGCACGGTCAACGGCATGAAGCTCCTCAAGTGCGTGGCGACGGGCACGGGGCGCGATACGTTGCTGTCCGGGATCATCCGCCTCGTGGCGGCGGCGCAGGGCTCCAAGCCCCCGGTGCAAAAACTCGTCGACCAGGTGTCGGCCGTATTCGTTCCCGTGGTGGTCGCGCTTGCCGCGCTCACTTTCGCCGGGTGGTGGTTCGTCGCCGGCAACCTCGAGGCGGCACTGGTGCCCGCAGTGGCGGTGCTGGTGATCGCATGCCCGTGTGCGCTGGGCCTGGCCACGCCCACCGCGCTCATGGTCGGCGTGGGACGGGCCGCGCGCGCCGGGATCCTCATCCGCAACGCCGAGGCGCTGGAAGCCGCCGAGAAGATCGACGTCCTCGTGCTCGACAAGACCGGCACGCTCACGCTCGGGGCGCCCGCCGTTACCGACGTGGTGCCCTCTGGCGCGGCGGGCACGGACGAGCTGCTTCACCTCGCGGTGACGCTCGAGTCGGTCTCCGAACACCCGCTCGCGCGCGCCATCGTCAAGCACGGCGCGCAGTTCAAGCCCATGGTTACGACGGCATTCGAGGCCCATGGCGGGCGGGGCGTCAGCGCGACACTCGAGGGTGAAGTCGCGCTGTTGGGTTCGCCCGCGTTCCTGCGCGAGTCGGGCATCGCGTTCGATGCGTCGGTGCCGGACCGCTTGAACGGCGAGGGCAAGACCGTCGTCGGCGTGGCCCGCGCGGGACAACTCGCAGGGTGGATCGGGTTGGCCGACCAGGTGCGCGACAGCACGCCTGCGGCCGTGCAGCGGCTGATGGCGATGGGGGTAGAGCTGGTCGTGCTCTCCGGCGACAACGCCGGCACCGTCAAGGCCATTGCCGGGGCGCTGGGCATCCGGTCCTGGAAGGCGGGCGTGCTGCCGGAGGGCAAGGCGGCCGAGATCGATCGCCTGCATGCCGAGGGGGGCAAGGCGGGCCGCAAAGTCGGCATGGCCGGCGACGGCATCAACGACGCCCCGGCGCTCGCCAAAGCCGACGTCAGCTTTGCACTGGCCGGGGGGACGGGGGTTGCAATCGAGACGGCCGACATCACATTGATGAAGAACGACCTCGCGGGCATCGCGGACGCAATCGATTTGTCACGGGCAACGATCGCCAAAATCCGCCAGAATCTCTTCTTTGCGTTCGTGTACAACGTGCTGGGCATCCCGCTTGCGGCGTTCGGCCTGCTGAACCCGGTCATTGCGGGCGCCGCCATGGCGATGAGCTCGGTGTCGGTCGTCTCGAACGCGCTGTTGCTGAACCGCTGGAAACCACCCAAATGAGGCAATCATGGAAAAGATCGAATTCAAGGTAGGCGGCATGGACTGCGGCGGGTGCGTCAAGAGCGTCACCCGCATGCTCACCGGCGTGGCGGGCGTGTCGTCCGTCGACGTGTCGCTCGAAGGGGCCAAGGCGGCGGTCGAGTTCGACCCGGGGCTGACGAATCTCGCCGAGCTGAAGCGCGCCGTCGAGCGCGCCGGCTTCAAGGCTCCCTGATGGTGGATGCACCGTCCGCGCAAGCCGTATCGGCGGGAGACGCGGCGTGGACCGAGGAATGGGTGCTCGCGAACGGTGAACGCGTCACCTGCCGGCCCATTCGCCCCGAGGACGCGGCGATCGAGCAGGCCTTTGTGCGCGGCCTGTCGCCGGAGTCCAAGTATTCGCGCTTCCTGGGCGAGATCTCCGAGCTTTCGCCGGAAATGCTCGACCGCTTCACGCACAACCATTACCCCCACGATTTCGCGCTGATAGTCACGGTTGCCGCGGATGGGGTCGAGAAAGAGATCGCGGTCGCGCGCTACATCGGGCTGGATGACGCGCGGCGCTGCGAATTCGCCATTGCCGTGGCCGACGCGTGGCATCACCACGGCATCGGCCACCGGCTGATGCAAGCGCTGATGAAGGCCGCGCGCGCGGGCGGCATCCGCTTCATGGAAGGCTACGTGCTCGCCACGAACCGCAAAATGCTCGACATGATGAAGTCCATGGGCTTCGAGGCCGGCCCCAGCAGCGAGGGGCCGCAGGTGCGCCTGGTGGTGCGCCCGTTGTGATGGCGCGCATGTCGCCATTGCACGCCCGCAGCCTGCGCGGCTGGCTCAGGCACCTGGCCTCGACCGACCGCCTCGCGGTGGCGCGCGAAGGCGTCTCGCTCGAATACGAACTCGCGGCCATCGCCAAGAAACTCGACGGCAAACAGGCGGTGCTGTTCCCGAAACCGGCGGGGCATTCAGTGCCCGTGGTTTCAGGCTACGTCGCTTCGCGCTCGTGGATAGCGGAAGCCATGGGCACGACCGATTCCGAACTGCTCGCCTGTTTTCGCGATGCCTCCGAGCGCGGCACGCCCTGGAAGGAAATCGATGCCGGCAAGGCGCCCGTGCGGCAGGTGACGGTCGACAAGCCCGACCTGTTGAAACTTTTCCCGATCCCGCGCCACAGCGAGCACGACAGCGCGCAGTACATCACCGCCGGCGTGATCATTGCGCGCAACCCCAAGACCGGCGCGCAGAACGTCTCCATCCAGCGCATCCAGGTCAAGGACGGCCACCGCTTGCAGGCGCTGATCCTGCCGCGCCATCTCTCTGCGTTCCACGCGATGGCCGAGGAGATGGGGCAGGACCTGCCGATCGCCATCGTGATCGGCGCCGACCCGCTCACGCTGCTTGCGTCGCAAGCCGTGGTGCCCATCGACCAGGACGAACTCGAGATCGCGGGCAGCCTGCACGGCGCGCCGCTCGAGGTGGTCAAGTGCCAGGGCAGCGAGATCCGCGTGCCCGCGCACGCCGAGATCGTGATCGAGGGGCGGGTGCTGGCCGGGGTGCGCGAACTCGAAGGACCTTTCGGCGAGTTTCCCCGTACCTACAGCCCGGCCGGCCAGCACAACGTGATCGCGGTCGACCGCGTCACCCACCGCCGCAACCCGATCTTCCACACCATCATCCCCGCCGAGCTCGAGCACCTGATGCTCGGTGCCATCCCGCGCGAGGCGACGATCCTGGGCCTGTTGCAACGCAGTTTCCCCAACGTGCTCGACGCACACCTCTCGCCCGGCGGCACGTGCAGGTATCACCTGTACGTGAAGATGAAAAAGCGCCGCGAGTCCGAGGCCAAGAACGTGATCATGGCCGCCTTCGGCGCGCACTTCGACGTGAAGCAAGTGATCGTGGTCGACGACGACGTCGACGTCTACAACCCCACCGAGGTGGAATGGGCCGTGGCCACGCGCTTTCAGGCCGACCGCGACCTGGTCGTCGTGGCCGGCGCGCAGGGCTCGCCGCTCGACCCTTCGACCACGCTCACCGGGCGGCTCGACGGCATGAGCGCCAAGATGGGCCTCGACGCCACCCGGCCGCTGAAGTACGAAGGCCACACCTTCACGCGCGTGCGCATCCCGGGCGAGGAAACCGTCGACCTGGCCAAGGCGATCGACGCCAAGGCGTCCGCCGACCGTTTTCTCGAGGAGAATTAAATGGAATTAAATGGGGTCAGAGTCGCTTTTTGTTAACAGGAGATCAAAGAAGTACACCATGGTGTTAAAAATCGAATCAGAACCCAAATAATTAAAATTAATTATAAAAGAGGAAAAGGTCGGCG
>JANNWA010000582.1:0-9323 GCA_031408275.1 Pseudomonadota bacterium | reverse complement strand
GCCTGCGCGCCGTAGTAGGCGAGCAGGACGCAGCACGCGAACGCCAGTACGTCCGTGAACCATTCGAAGTGCCACGCCACGTGGCGCGGCAGCATCCTGAGCATGATGTCGACCCGGATGTGCTGGCCCTGCCGCAGGAGGTAGGGCGCCGCGAACATGGTGATCAGGTACAGCATGTTCTCGGTCAGTTCGTTCGACCAGGGCAGGCCCTGCACGCCGGGAATCAGCGGGACGTTGCGCAGCAGTACGTCCGCGCAGATCATCAGCATCATGGCGAACAGCACTGCGCAGGCGCAGTACGCGAGCCCGGCGAGCAGTCGTCCGTAGAGGTCGGAGAGCCTCTCCATTGCGCCTCAGGCGAGCGCGACGGTCATTTGCCGAACAGTTCCTTCAGCTTCGGCCCGTGCTGGGGGCTGCCCTTGATCACGCCAGCCCAGCCCGCTTCGTAGGCCTTTGCCACGTACTGTTTCGACGTCTCGGGGTCGAAAGTGATCGTCTGGATGCCCGCGGCGGCCTGGCGCTTGATCTCCTCCTGGGCATAGGCCTTCCAGAAATCGTTGCGCCCTTCGAAGTTGAGGGCCTGCTGCTGCAGGAATTCACGCTGCTTGGGGGTAAGCGATTTCCACTTGTTGAGGTTCACGACCACCGACACCTCGGCGTCGTAGAAACCGGGATCGACGCGGAACTTGGTCTTCTCGTGCCAGTTCAGGTCGAAGATGCCGCCGATCGGCCAGCCGTATCCATCCACGACGCCCCGCTCGAGCGCCGTGTAGACCTCGCCGGGGGCGGTCTGCATCACGGTGGCGCCCAGCGCGCTGAAGAAGTCGCGGTAGACCGGCGTGATGCGGATCTTGAGGCCGGTGAGGTCGGGCTTGTCCACCTTCTTGTTGAGGTAGACGTGGAACGGCTGGTATTCGCAGATCCGCGCCAGGTAATACATGTTGCCTTTCTCGTTCCAGATCTTCTGGATGTAGGCCAGAGCGCCGCTCTTCCGCTGTTCGGCCACGCTGATCCTGGTGAGCTTCAGCGCGTCGGACTCCGGCATCACGTTGGTGTAGAAGGCGCCGGTGGACATGCCCATGTCCACCACCCCGGTCTTCACGGCGTTGCCCATCTCAAAGGTCGGCACCGCGCGCGGCCCGCCGATGAACTGGATCTGCAGGGTACCTTTGCCTTCGGCGTTGACGCGCTCGATCCAGGTTTCGAGGCGTTTCACGTACACGCCGTTCTCGGGGAACGCGCTGACGATCCTCAGCGTGGTTTCCTGGGCCGATGCGCCGGCGGCCAGCAAGGTGGCAAACGTTGCAAGAGTCGCCGCAATGGCCGCCTTTCTGGTGGACAGGGACATGGTCTTCTCCGTTTATGGCGCACCTCTGCGGACGCGCTGTTTGCGATCAATCGGCAAGGTTAGGTGCGGCCCCGGCATTTGTCCATATCAGTTTGTGGGTCGGCAGCCGGCGGCGCGCCGCAACGACCGGCTCGGCTAGAATGCCCCCACCATGACCGAAAAACCCAAGCACGGCCTCGCCCGCGGCCTCACCAACTACGGTGACGCGGACTTCTCCCTCTACCTGCGCCGCTCATTCGCCAAGAGCATGGGTTACTCGAGCGAGATGCTCGCCCGGCCCGTGATCGGCATTGCGGACACCTCCAGCGGGTTCAACAACTGCCACCGCAACGTGCCCGAGCAGATCGAGGCCATCAAGCGTGGCGTCCTCGCGGCGGGCGGGTTGCCGCTCGCGTTCCCGACCGTGTCGCTGGGCGAGGTGTTCCTCAGTCCGACCTCGATGATGTTTCGCAACATGATGGCCATGGACACCGAGGAGATGATCCGCGCGCAGCCCATGGACGCGGTGGTAATGGTCGGTGGCTGCGACAAGACGATCCCCGCGCAGCTGATGGGTGCGGCGTCGGCCGACGTCCCGGCAGTGCAGCAGATCGTCGGCCCGATGATGCCGAACATGTTCCATGGCGAGCGGCTGGGGGCGTGCACCGACTGCCGCCGCTTCTGGGGCCTGCACCGCGCCGGCAAGGTGGACCAGGCGGGCATCGACGAGATCGAGGGCAACCTCGCCGCCACTGCGGGTTCCTGCGCGGTGATGGGCACGGCGTCCACCATGGCCTCGATTGCCGAAGCCCTGGGCATGGCGTTGCCCGGCACTGCCGCGATTCCCGCCGTGCATGCCGACCGCCTTCGCGCGGCCGAGGCGAGCGGCCGGCGCGCGGTGGAACTGGCGAAGAACCCGATCCGACCGTCCCAGATCATCACGGAGCAATCGATTGAAAATGCATTGCGCGTGCTGCTCGCGATCGGCGGCTCGACCAACGCGATCGTCCACCTGACCGCGATCGCCGGGCGCGTGGGCGTGAAGATCGACCTCAACCGGCTCAACGCGCTTTCGGACACCACCCCGGTGCTGGTGGACCTGAAGCCCACCGGGCAGCACTACATGTCCGACCTGTACTCCGCAGGGGGCCTCGGCGCGGTGCTGCGCGAACTGAAACCGCTGTTGCACCTGGACTGCATGACGATCACCGGCGAGACCATGGGCGAGCGGCTCGCGAACGAGCCCGGCTGGGTCGACCGCGCGGTGGTGCGCACGTTTGCCGACCCGTACCAGAAGGAAGGCGGCCTGGTGGCGCTCTTCGGGTCGCTCGCGCCCAACGGCGCGATCCTGAAGCGCTCCGCAGCCGACCCAACGCTGTTCGAGCGCGAGGGGCGGGCGGTTGTCTTCAGTTCACTGGATGACCTGGCGGCCAGGATCGACGCGCCGGACCTGGATGTAAAAGCCGACGATTTCCTCGTGCTGCAGAACGCGGGGCCCAAGAGCGGATATGCAATGCCCGAGTCTGGATACCTGCCGATCCCGCAGAAACTGGCCCGGGCGGGGTTGAAGGACATGGTGCGGATTTCGGATGCGCGCATGAGTGGCACGGCGTTCGGCACCATCGTGCTGCATGTCTCCCCGGAGGCTGCCGTCGGCGGCCCGCTCGCGCTGGTGAGAAACGGCGACCGCATCCGCCTGTCGATCAAGGACCGGCGTATCGACCTGCTGGTGGAAGAGACTGAACTGGCCCGCCGCCGCGCTACCTGGAAGCCGCCCGTGGAAAGCCCCAAGCGGGGCTACGCGAAGCTATACATGGACCATGTCCTGCAGGCCGAGGACGGCTGCGATTTCGACTTCCTGCGCCGGGCCTGACCAAGGCTGCACAGCCTACTTCTTGGTGGGGTCGTAATTCGGGTCCGGTTGCGCGGGAGGCGCCGGGGACGGGGCGGCCCCCGCGTCGATATCCTGCTTCGCGTAGTCGTACTGCAACTCGAACTTGCCCTCCGGCGATATCAACAGCGTCGCCCTGATCCAGTTGCGCTTGTCCGGGTCGAGCGCCGCATTCAGCTTGTAGAGGTTGAGAGCGGGCTCGCGCTGGTCGCAGGGTGTGAATGCCGTGCCCATCCCCTTGCTGTCCGCGTAGGAATACTTCGCCTCGAATTCGCGCTTCTTGCCCTCGCGGCTGAGTTCTGTGACTTCGAGTTGCGCCAGCTGCCAGCCCGCAGGCAGCCTGGGCACCATGCAATTGGCGATCTCCTGGATCACATCTTCCAGGGTCGTCTCCTTGTTGCCCGGGGACTGCCCTTTCTCGGTCGAGGGCGGTTTTGGGGCCGCCTTGATGCCGAGGCCGCGACTCCAGTCGCCCTTGGACTGGGAATTCGTCGGCGGCTTCAGCTGGGCCTGGGCGGTCCCGCAGGCCAGCAAAAAGGCGAGGGACAGGGCGAGGGGGGCGTAACGGGTCGAATTCTTCATAGGCGCGACTATAGCGCACCGCGGCATCGGATCGCCACAGGCCGGCCTGTGCGGCACAGCGTGACAAGCGGGTGGCCGGATGCCAGAATACTTTAGGCTTATTCTATTTAGACGCCAAGTATCCCCATGCTCCGACCGAATCCTGCCCTCCGGCGCACCGCAGCCCGCACCCCGGGGCGCGCCTCCGACCGGGAGACCGCGGCCCGGCCCGACGACCATCGCGCGCTGCGCCTGTGGCTGAGGATGCTCACCTGCACGCAACTGATCGAGCGCCACATCCGCAACGAGCTGCGCGTGCGCTTCTCCACGACCCTGCCGCGCTTCGACCTGATGTCGCAGCTGGAGCGGCACCCGGAAGGGCTCAAGATGAACGAACTCTCGCGCCGCATGATGGTGACCGGCGGCAACATCACGGGAATCACCGACCAGCTGGTGAAGGAGGGCCTGGTCGAGCGCCGGCCGCTGTCGGACCGCCGGGCGTTCAGCGTCAAGCTGACGCGTGCCGGGGGCAAGGCTTTCGCCGAGATGGCGCGCGAGCACGAAACCTGGGTCGTCGGCTTGCTTTCCGGCCTCACCCGGCGCGAGCACGCGGACCTCCTCGGCCTGCTTGCCAAGGTAAAGAGCCATGCCCTGATCACCACGGACGCGGAAAGCGTCGAACCAAGGACCAGCGAATGAAAAACACGCACGCCGGACTCGCGGCCCACCAGCCGGAGCATTTCAAGTGGGAAGTCGTCGGCAAGGTCGGCGTGATCACGCTGAACCGCCCGGACAAGAAGAACCCCCTCACGTTCGAATCCTACGCGGAGCTGCGCGATTTTTTTCGCAAAGTCCAGTACGCGCGCGACGTCAAGGCGGTCGTGGTGACCGGGTCGGGGGGCAATTTCTGCTCCGGCGGCGACGTGCACGAGATCATCGGGCCCCTCACCAAGATGGCGATGCCCGAGCTCATGGACTTCACGCGCATGACCGGCGACCTGATCAAGGCGATGCGCGCGTGCCCCCAGCCGGTGATCAGCGCCGTCGACGGCGTCTGCGCCGGGGCCGGGGCGATGATCGCCCTGTTTTCCGACCTGCGCTACGGCACGCCGGACGCCAAGGTGGCATTCCTTTTCACGCGCGTGGGCCTTGCCGGGTGCGACATGGGCGCCTGTGCGATGCTGCCGCGGGTGATCGGGCAGGGCCGCGCCTCCGAGCTGCTCTATTCGGGGCGCTCGATGTCCGGGGACGAGGGCCTGGCCTGGGGGTTCTTCAACGCCCTTTCCGCCCCGGACGCTGTGCTGGCCAAGGCCATGGAAACGGCGCAGTCCCTCGCGGCCGGTCCGACCTTCGCGCACGGAATGACCAAGAAGATGCTGCAGCAGGAATGGGCCGTGGGCATCGACGAGGCGATCGAGATGGAGGCCCAGGCGCAGGCCATCTGCATGCAGACGCAGGACTTCCACCGCGCCTACAACGCTTTCGTCGCGAAGAAGAAGCCCGTCTTCGAGGGCGACTGAGGAGGGCAACATGGACCGGTTCGCGCATTGCGAGTGGCCATTCTTCGAGCCGCGCCACGCGGCGCTCGCCCGGGACGCGGACGCCTGGGCCGCGGGACTCGCGTACGCGCACGGCGAGGATGCCGATGCCGTTTGCAGGCGTCTCGTGGCCGACTTGGGCCGGGCCGGGTACCTGAACCACTGCGCCCCGGGCGGCGCCGATTTCGACGTGCGCTCGATCGCCCTGCTGCGCGAGACCCTCGCCTATCACGCCGGCCTGGCGGATTTCGCATTCGTCATGCAGGGTCTGGGCAGCGGCCCGATCGCGCTCGAAGGCAGCGACGCCCTGAAGAAGCGCTACCTGCCCCGCGTCGCAGCCGGGAAAGCCATCGCGGCCCTGGCCCTGTCGGAACCCGATGCAGGGTCGGATGCCGGGGCGCTCACGACTCGGGCGCGCCGCGACGGCGCGCACTGGGTCCTCGACGGCACCAAGACCTGGATTTCCAACGGAGGCATCGCGGATTTCTATGTCGTTTTCGCCCGCACGGGCGACGTGCCGGGCACCAAGGGCATTTCCGCGATCGTCGTCGACGCCGACGCGCCGGGCTTTTCGGCGGCCGAGCGCATCGACATCATCGCGCCCCACCCGATGGCCACGCTGCGCTTCGAGAACTGCCGCGTCCCGGCCGAGAACCTGCTGGGCAGGGAGGGCGAGGGCTTCAAGCTCGCCATGCGCAACCTCGACGTGTTCCGCACGACAGTCGCCGGCGCGGCGCTGGGGTTCGCGCGCCGGGCGCTGGACGAGGCGCTCAACCGCGCGCGTGCGCGGAAGATGTTCGGCCACACGCTTGCGGACTTCCAGATGACTCAGGCCAAGCTCGCCGACATGGCCACCGGCATCGAGGCGGGCGCGCTGCTGACCTACCGCGCGGCCTGGGCGCGCGACGTGCAGAAGCGCCGCGTGACGAGCGAGGCGGCCATGGCCAAGATGCACGCCACCGAGACCGCCCAGCAGGTCATCGACGCGGCAGTGCAGATCTTCGGCGGGCTCGGCGTGAAGAAAGACCATCCGGTGGAGCGCCTGTACCGCGAGGTGAGGGCGCTGCGCATCTACGAGGGCGCCACCGAGGTGCAGAAGATGATCATCGCGCGCGAGCTGCTCAAGGGCGCGCAAAAGGGAGGGTAGGGCGTGACTCGTACCGCACCTGTGGATACTGCGCCTGTCGATACTGCGCACCTCGATACCTTCGCGCGCGACAACCTGCCGCCCCGCAAGGACTGGCCGGAACTGATCTTCGACCTTCCGGAGCTGAAGTATCCGGCACGCATGAATTGCGCCGTCGAGCTGCTCGACGGTGCGCTGCTTCGCGGCTGGCGCGACCGGGTGGCGATCCGTGCGCCAGACGGCCAGTGCACCTACGGCCAACTGCTCGCGCAGGCGAACCGCATTGCGCGCGTGCTGGTCGAGGACATGGGCCTCAAGCCCGGCAACCGGGTGCTGCTGCGCGGCCCCAACAACCCGATGATGGCGGCTTGCTGGTTCGGGGTGTTCAAAGCCGGCGGCGTCGTGGTCGGCACCATGCCGCTGCTGCGCGCCAAGGAACTGACCGAGATCGTAGCCAAGGCGCGTATCACCCACGTGCTCTGCGACAAGCGGCTCGATGCCGAACTGAAGGCCGCGCTGCCGGGTTGCCCTTCATTGCGGGAGATCAAGTACTGGTACGACGATGATGCCGGTTCGCTCGATGCGCGCTGCGCGACCAAGCCGGGCAGCTTCGCAAACGTGGACACTTCGGCGGAGGATCCCGCGCTGATCGCGTTCACTTCCGGCACCACCGGCACGCCCAAGGGCACGGTTCACTTCCATCGCGACGTGATCGCGATGTGCGACCTGTTCCCGCGCTCGTGCCTCAAGCCGGTGAAGGCGGACGTTTTCTGCGGCACGCCGCCCCTCGCGTTCACGTTCGGCCTCGGCGGGTTGCTGTGCTTCCCGCTGCGCTACGGCGCATCCACCGTCCTGCTGGAGCGGCTTTCGCCTGACGGGCTGCTCGAAGCGATCCAGAAATACCGCGCGAGCGTGTGCTTCACCGCGCCCACGTTCTACCGCCAGATGGCCCAGGTCGCCAAGAACCACACCATCAGGAGCCTGAAAAAATGCGTCTCGGCCGGCGAGGCTCTGCCCGACGCCACGCGGCAGCTCTTCAGGAACGCCACCGGCATCGAGATCATCGACGGGATCGGCGCGACCGAGATGATCCACATCTTCATCTCGCACACGCCCGAGACCGCGCGCCGCGGCGCAACCGGCTACGCGATCCCGGGCTACAAGGCGCAGGTGATCGACGACCGGGGCCGGCCCTGCCCGCCGGGCGTGGTCGGCAGGCTGGCGGTCAAGGGCCCCACCGGGTGCCGCTACCTGGCCGACCCGAGGCAGAAGGTCTACGTGCAGAAAGGCTGGAACGTCACCGGCGACGCCTACGCGATGGACGAGGACGGCTATTTCTTCTACCAGGCGCGGACCGACGACATGATCATCTCGGCCGGGTACAACATCGCGGGGCCCGAAGTGGAAGGGGCGCTGCTTGGCCACCAGGCCGTGGCCGAATGCGGCGTGGCCGGGGTCCCGGACGAGGAACGCGGGCAAATCGTAAAGGCCTGGGTGGTGCTGAAACCCGGCTACCAGCGCACCGAAGCGGTGGTGAAGATGCTCCAGGACCATGTAAAGAACGCGATCGCGCCGTACAAGTATCCGCGCGCCGTCGAATTCGTCGATGTGCTGCCGCGCACCGAAACCGGCAAGCTCCAGCGCTTCAAACTGAGGACAGGACAATGATGCAGGTACTGCAACCCCCGGGCTGGGCCCGGCCGCGCGGCTATTCGAACGGCATCGCCACCCACGGCGGCCGGCTGGTGTTCATCGCCGGCCAGATCGGCTGGAACGAGAAATGCGAGTTCGAGGAGAAGGGCTTCGGCGGCCAGTTCCGCCAGACGCTCAGGAATATCCTCGCCGTGGTCGCCGAGGCCGGGGGCGGCCCCGAGCACATCGTGCGGCTCACCTGGTACATCGTGGACAAGCAGGAATACCTCGCGGCGATGGCCGAGGTGGGTGCCGCTTATCGCGAACTCATGGGCCGCAACTACCCGGTGATGGCGGTCGTACAGGTTGGCGCGCTGGTGGAAGACGCGGCGCGCCTCGAGATCGAGGCGATGGCCGTGGTGCCGGACGCGGGGGCGGGCGCATGAAAGCGGCGATCATCGGCGGCGGTCCCGGCGGCCTGTACTTCGCGCTGCTGGCGAAGAAAGCCTGGCCGGACTGGGACATCACGGTTTACGAGCGTAACCGCCCGGACGACACTTTTGGCTTCGGCGTGGTGTTCTCGGACGAGACGCTCGGCGCTTTCCGCGACTACGACGAACCTTCCTACGAGGCCATCCGGCGCGCGTTCGCGTACTGGGGCGATGTTGATGTGGTCTACAAGGGAGAAACGATCCGTTGCGCCGGCAACGGATTCTGCGGCTGCTCGCGCATGACGCTGCTGCGGTTGCTGCAGGAGCGTGCAAAGGAACTGGGAGTGAAGCTCGAGTTCCAGCACGAAATCGGCGGCGTGGAGGATTTCCCGGACGCTGACCTGATTGTCGCGGCCGACGGCATCAATTCAAAAGTGCGCGAGGCGCACAAGGACCACTTCAAACCGAGCGTGGACCTGCGGCCGAATAAGTTCACCTGGCTGGGCTCGACCCGGCCGATGGACGCGTTCAAGTATTTCTTCCGCGAAACGCCCCAGGGGATAGTGCTCGCGCATTGCTACCAGTACGAAAAAGGCGCCTCGACCTGGGTCATCGAGACCAACGCCGACACCTGGGAGAAGTTCGGGTTTGACGCCATGGACGAAGCCGCGATGCTGAAGACCATCGAGGGTATCTTCGCCGACGAACTTGAGGGACACCGGCTGATCGCCAATCGCTCGCTGTGGCGCAATTTTCCGACGATCCGCAACGCCACCTGGGTCATGGGCAATGTCGTGCTGGTGGGCGATGCCAAGGC